>CALMBS010000406.1 GCA_937860285.1 uncultured Chloroflexota bacterium | reverse complement strand
GTGTAGGGTCCACCTTGGGTGGTCCGCCAAACGAAAGACACCGTTACACTGCTCGCGGTCCCCAGGGACGTCAAATCGCCATTCAACCTAGCAGAGCTAGCCGTCACGCTGTCGGCGTCGTCGCTTGTTACCATTGGAGGCGTGGTGGGTGTTGCGCTGGTGGTGAGGGTCAGGTCACTGCGATGGGCCGTGTCGTCACCCACCGCCTTGGCCCGGTAGTTGTATGCAGTGCCCGGCGCGAGACCATTCAAGTCGGCACTGAAGTTGCCGGTGCCGGACATGGTGCCGGCTGGGGTGCTGTTGCCGTAGGATGCGGTCAGGCCCCATTCAAAGGAGACCTGCACCGATGCCGCAGAGCCAAGACCGGTCAGGTTTCCATTGAGTGTGGCGGAATCCATGGCCATACCGTTGGCCGCATTGGTAGTCACCATTGGAGGTGCGACCGGCGTGGATGCCGTGGTGAAGGTCATGTCACCACCATAGTCCGTTCCAGATCCATCGGCCTTGGCCCGGAAGTAGTAGGTGGTTGCGGGGGAGAGGCCGCTCAGGGGGTAGGCTAGGGATCCGGGGCCGTTCATGGCCTGGGGGGTGGTGGTATTGCCGTAGGCGGTCCCCGGACCCCACTCGAAGGAAACCTGAACAGATGATGCAGACCCCAGGCTGCTCAGGCTGAGATTGAGAGTGGCTGAGATAGAACTAATCCCGCTAGCAGCTACTGTCACCACCGCTGGTGGCACGGCCGCAGCTTCGACTGTGGTGAAAGACGTCTCCTTCGAGTAGCTCGACCAGAGCCCCCGGCCGTCCTGGTATCCTACTCGCCAGTAGTAGAGGGTGCCATTGATGAGCTTGCCCGCTGGCACAGTGATACTGGTGACGGGCGCACTGCGGCCGCTGTCCCAGACTGGGCTGTCGTAGTTCCCATTGCTGTACCTCACCTGCCACCGGGAGGCTACGTGGGTATCGCCATCAGGATCAGAGAAGCCTGATCCCTGGAGAGTCGGCGTCAGGCTGACGCCAGTCGCGCCACTTAGCGGCGACACGTTGACCGGTTGGTTTGGGTACCGATAGTCTGCCGTAGTGAAGGACGTTTCCTTCGAATAGCTGGACCAGAGGCCACCACTGTCTTTGTAGCCCACTCGCCAGTAGTAGACGCGACCGTTCCTGAGCTTCCCCGCCGGAACTGCAATGCTGGTGGCGGCAGCGCTGCTGCCGCTATCCCAGAGCGGGCTATCGTAGTTCCCGCTGCTGCTTCTCACCTGCCACCGGGAGGCCACATGCGTATCAGTCTCGGGCTCGGAGAAGGGCGAGCCCTGCAATGTTGGCGTCAGCGTAACGCCAGTGGCGCCGTCAACTGGGGAGACGTTGACTGGACGCTCGGGGTAACTGTCCCATTCAACCTGCACCCCTTTCGCCTTGAGTGCCGGGATGTAGGTGCTTATGGAGGTGCTGCTCAACGGGTTAGCCCGAAGACTCACCCCGTCGCCTACAACCAGACTTGCATTATTGACAAGAGGCCCAATGTCGCTTATCTGGTTGTGGTCAAGTATCAGAATACCCGCATAGAAGTCGGACAGACCCGAGAGGTCGGTGATCCGATTGTAGCTGAGGTCCACGGTGTCTGCCCCGACGTCATGAAAGCCCGAGAGGTCCCTGATCTCGTTATGGCTCAGTTCCAGTACCTCCCCAACGGAGAGGCCAGCAAGGGGCGAGATGTCACCTATCTGGTTGTGATTCAAGAAGAGGTGATCCGCATACTCGACGTTGGCAAGGGGCGAGATGTCACGTATCCGGTTGCTGTCGAAGAAGGCGTGGAACACTAGACGGCAGGCCTCCAGTCCGGTGAGATCGGCAATGCCGCGGTCGGCTGCTTCCACCAGGCCAAGCTCGACAATGTCAGACTCGTAGATCTCTCCGTTGGGCTTGCCTATTGCCTCCCTTATTATTGCTTCCAAGTTGGGGTCGGGGAAGGTCACCACCGACTGGGCCCTGACTACAGAACTCGGCAGCAGTAGGAAGCCAACGGCAAGAACCACCAACAGATGGGCAAGGCACTTTGATGGGGAACGGAAGCTACGAAGCCCTTCCACCTACCCTACCTCCACCAGATGCCACAAGCCAAGGGTGAACCGG
>CALMBS010000405.1 GCA_937860285.1 uncultured Chloroflexota bacterium | reverse complement strand
CCAGCTGGAGGATGCGCTGCAGCGGCAGCGGGCCGCCGTGGCAGTTGATCTCCACTACGTCCTCCCGAGTGTAGCTGTGGGGCGCGGCCATGAAGGAAACGAGGACCTCATCCACCCGCTCGCCCGTCTGCGGATCGATGATATGGCCGTACTGGAGACGGCGGTCCGAAAGCCCGCCGGCGAAGATGGCCCGGGCTACGGCCGGGGCCCCCTCCCCGCTCAGGCGGACGATGCCGATGCCCCCCTCGCCCAGGGGGGTGGAGATGGCCGCGATGGTGTCCCGGTACATCCGCGTCACCTTGACCTAGTAGAAGCGGAAGTCGTCCATGTCGATGTCCACGGACATCTCGATGAACCGCCCATCCTGGCTCGCCTCGAGGTCGCTGAAACTGACGCCGTCGTTCTCCAGGCTCTGCCGGGCGAAATCCTCGAAGCCGTCGATCGCATCATCGGCTGCAGCTTCGTCCTCGAACCGGAACGCATAGAAGACCCACAGGGCGTCTTCGTCCCTCTTGCCCATGGACGCCCCCAGCGAATCCAGGTCCCGGTACCTTTCCCGGTAATCCTCCTGGACGGTCACGCCCCCGCCCAGGCCGTACACTGTCATCAGCCCCGCCGGCAGCCTGGCGACGATGTCCTTCATGTCCGCATCATCCCAGAGGGACTCCGCCTCTCCCTTGATGACGTCGATGGTGTCGTCGAAGTCATCATCGGGCCCCATGATCACCCAGCGGCTGCTGACCAGCGCCACGGCCATGCCGTCCTTCTTCCACGTCTGGATGCCCCGGTACTCGTCCTCCTCGAAACCCTCGTCCGCCAGCGAGTCCCTGGCCTCGTCCAGGTCGAAGCGTCCGTCAAAGACCGCGCCCTGATCGCCAATGGCCACGGCATCCACGTCATCCGCGGACAGGCCCGCCGTCTCACACATCTCGTCCAGCCCCTCCGCGAATCCATCGTACAGGTCCTCCAGGTCAGGGTCGGTCCTCAAGATATCCAGGTCGAACATGATGAACTTCGCGCCCCCCGAGGGCATTCTCCGGGCCAGGGCCGCCGCCCGGGCGTTCCCGTCGCCGTCCCCGCACCCGGCCAGCGCCGCGGCCAGCAGGAGCAGCACAGCCATGCCCAGGATGCTGGCGGAAGACACGCGGTGTCTGAGTCTCATCGGGCCTCCTTGCTGCGGGCCCCGCGGAGCCCGCGGTGAGCGTCGATCACTAAGATAGTGTCAGCCTGCGGAGGGTGTCAACCCGGAAGCGGGCAAAAAGTGAGGGTCTGGTGCGGAGGGCCCAGCCGGTGCTACTCGATCTTCTCGATCTGGTAGAGGATCTCGCCCGCCGGGGCCACCACTTTCACCACATCGCCCTCGTGCTGGTTGAGGACCGCCTTGCCCAGGGGGGAGTCGATCGATATCTTGCCGTTGGCGGGGTTGGCCTCGTTCTTGGTGCCCAGGGTGTAGGAGTGCTTGCCGCCGGTGGCCACGTCCACCAGGGACACCCTGGACCCCAGCTTGGCCGCCAGGGTCTCGGGCTGGGCCTCGGTGTCGACCACGATCCCGGTGGCCAGGGAGGTCTGGATGTCGTTCATCCGGGCCTCGATGTGGGCGGCCCGCTCCCGGGCGGCGTGCAACGGTGCGTTCTCGCGGAAGTCCTTGTCGGCGGCGGCCACGCGCATCTCCTCGGCCACGCGGACCCGCTCCTCTTCCAGCGCGGCCAGCTGCGCCTTCAGCTCGGCATGGTCGTTGGCCGTCAGGGTGACCTGGGCCTGCTTCTGCTTGCGGGGCCCGGACCCTTTGCCGTGCGCCTGCTTGATGCGGAGGTGGGGGGCCAGGCTGGTCTTGAGCAGCTTCTCCTTCCGGGCGTACTGCAGGAGGGACCGCACCGGCTCCAGCTTCTTGTTGACGTCACCGGTGGCTGCAGCCGTCCACTGCGCGTAGGTCTCCAGCTCAGTGGGGGTGATGTGGCTGACGGAGCGCCCCTTGCCGTACCACAGGACGAACTTGTTGACTTCCTGCTGCTTGGCAACCCGTTCCTCGGCGGGCAGCGAGGTGAGGTACCTCAGGGCTAGCTCTTCTAGGCTTAGAGCTTCTTCTGGCATTCTTACAAACGGTTATTTTAGCACATTCGAGGGGGATCTTACCAGCCCACGCTCAGCCGGCTGGCCAGGCGTGCCGGCAGATCGGCATCGAGTATCTTGTCCTGGGTGACCTTGTAGTCGTAGACCACCCGGTAGTGACGGAGGGTCTCCTGCTCCGTGTCGATGACGGCGTAGCTGGCCCTCGGGTCGCCGTCCCGGGGTTGCCCCACGCTGCCGCAGTTGATGATGAAGCGGGTCCCGCCGGCCAGCGAGAGCTCTGCCGGCAGCTGGTGCAGGAGACAGGAGCCCCGGGCGTCGAGCTCGAACAGCAGGGGCGAGTGGGAGTGCCCGATCAGGCAGAACCTGGAGTCGAAGAGCTGGAAGTTGGCCCGGGCCACCTGGGTGGAGAGCACGTACTCCCAGACCGGCTCCCTGGGGCTGCCGTGGACCAGGGTGAAGTCCCCCCGCTGCAGGGTGAGGGGCAGGCCGGCCAGGTAGTCCGCATCCTGGCTGCTTTCCTGCAGTGCCTCCGCGGTCCACTGGCAGGCCGCGGCGGCCTCGGGGTTGAAGTGGCCCGTGTCCAGCCGGCCGATGGCCGCCCAGTCGTGGTTCCCGGCGACGGCCGCGCCCGGGTGCCGGCGCAGGAGCCGGAGGCACTCGCGGGGATCGGGCCCGTAGCCGACGACGTCGCCCAGGCACCAGACTTCGTCGGCCCCGCCCCGGGCCTCCAGGTCCGCCAGGACGGCCCGGAAGGCCTCCAGGTTGCTGTGGATGTCGGCCACCACGGCGCAGCGCATGTTGGACACCGGCTACTATAGCAGGTTTCGCCCGGGATAACTATAATCTGGCTTGTGAGAGTCTCGGAGCTGGGCGAGTTCGGCCTGATAGAGATGCTGGCCGGGATCGTCCCCCAGGGGGGGCCGGAGCACCGGATGCTCATCGCCATCGGCGACGACGCGGCGGCCTGGCAGGGAGACGGCGCCGCGGTCCTGGCCACCACGGACGCGCTGGTCGAGGGGGTGCATTTCACCCCCGGCACGCCCTGGCGGGAGCTGGGGTGGAAGGCGCTGGCGGTCAACCTCAGCGACATCGCGGCCATGGGCGGCGTGCCGCAGTATGCCCTGGTGAACCTGTCTCTCCCGGGGCAGACGGAGGTGGAGGACGTGGCCCGGCTCTACCGGGGCCTGGCCGATCTGGCGAACCAGCACCGGGTGGCCGTCGTGGGCGGCAACGTCACCGCGGCGCCGGCGGTCATGATCGCTGTGACCGTGATCGGAAGGGCCTTGGGGGAGGGCCTGCTGCGCAGGTCGGCGGCGGCGCGGGGCGACCGGGTGGCGGTCACGGGGTGCCTCGGCGCGGCGGCGGCCGGCCTGGGGCTGCTCCGCGGCGACATCCGCCTGCAGTCCGGGTCCGGGGAGCCCCTCCGCAAGGCGCACCTGCAGCCCCGGCCGAGGGTGGCCGAGGGCCAGGCGCTGGTCCGCGCCGGGGTGCGCGCGGCCATCGACATCAGCGACGGGCTGGTGGCCGACCTGTCCCACGTCTGCGCCGCCAGCAGGGTGGGAGCCCGCGTCCACGTGGACGCGGTGCCGGTGCACTCTCAGGTCCGGGAGGCCCTGGGGCAGAAGGCCCTGGAGCTGGCCCTGTCCGGCGGCGAGGACTACGAGCTGCTCTTCACCGCCCCCGACCGGGTGGTGAAAGAGGCGGCCGGGCTGCTCGGCGCGGGCTGCCCGGTGACCGTCATCGGCGAGGTGACGGAGGGGACCGGGGTCGGGTTGCTGGCGGGGGACGGCAGGCCCTACTATATAGAGGGTCCGGGATGGGACCATTTTGGGAAAGGGGAATAGACAGTGGCACAGAGGACTCTGGTTCTGGTCAAGCCCGACGGGGTGAAGAAGGGCCTCATCGGCGAGATTATCTCCCGGCTGGAGAGGAAGGGCCTTGCCATCGCGGCCATGAGGATGCTCCAGATGGATGACGCCCTGGCCCGCCGGCACTACGCGGTCCACGATGGCAAGCCCTTCTTTGCCGGCCTGGTGGAGTTCATCACCTCGGGACCGATCGTGGCCATCGTGGTGGAGGGGGACAAGGTGGTGGAGGTGGTGCGGAAGCTCATGGGCGAGACCGACCCGGTCAAGGCGGCGCCCGGGACCATTCGCGGGGACTACGGCCTGGACATTGGGGAGAACCTGATCCATGGCTCCGACTCCGACGATAACGCCCGGACGGAGATCGCGCTCTTCTTCCCCGGCTTGAAATAGTAGTGTACACTGTATTTCCGCGCCCCGGGACGGCCGGGGCCAAGGGGGTTTAGATGGCGAACCAGGACGAATACACCGCGCTCGACAAACCGGAGCTGGTTCAGTTCACGTTCTATCCCAGGCAGTGGCACACCAAGCCGCCCAAGAACGCCAGCGACTACGTGGTCCCCGTGGGGAGCAACGTCTCCATCACCTGCCGCTTCTACGTCAAGGACGCGGCGCTGCCCACCATCCTGTACTTCCACGGCAACGGCGAGGTTGTCGCCGACCAGGACTACGTCGCCCCCCTCTACAACGAGCGGGGCATCAACCTCTTCGTGGCGGACTACCGCGGCTACGGCGCCAGCACGGGCTCGCCCAACTTCAGCACCATGGTGGAGGATGCCCACCCCATCTTCGATGCCTTCCTGGGCGTTCTCAGTGACGGGGGCTTCAAGAGCCAGGTCTTCGTCATGGGCCGTTCTTTGGGGAGCATGTCGGCCATAGAGCTGGCTTCCAGCTACCCGGACCAGATCAGCGGCCTCATCATCGAGAGCGGGTTCGGCAGCTCCGTGCGGCTCTTTTCGCGGCTGGGCTTCACCCAGGAGTTCCTGGGCATCAGCGATCCCGGTTTCCCCAACCTGACCCGCGTCCGCTCCGTCACCATGCCCACCCTGGTCATACATGGCGAGAGCGACACCCTCATCCCCTTCGAGGAGGGCAAGGACCTCTACGAGAACTCCGGCGCCAAGAGCAAGCGCATGCTGGTCATCCCCAACGGTGACCACAACACCCTGCTCATGGAGGGGATGGCCGAGTACTTCAAGGCCATAGAGGAGTTTGTGGCCGCCGCGTAGCGGCCCGCGCTGCGTTGACCGGCGGCGGTATAATACTCCTATCGACAATGGTGCGGCGGCACCCGTTTCCGCGAGAGCGGGGCCAGCGGGTTTCCGCCGCATAGGGGCGCGCCCCGGAGTGCCGCGCCCGAAGGGGGGCCGCAGATGCGCCATCGGACTGCGTTGATCCAAGATCGGACTGTGCTGCTGCACACGGCCAGTCCTCTCCGCTGGGCGGCCAGGCTGCTGGCCCTGGGCTACGGGCTGCTGACCGCCCTCTATCTCCTCGGCTGCGCCATCCTGATCGCCATAGGGGCCTCATCGCGCGGCGAGACGGCGGAGACCATGCTGTATCTCCTGGCCTGGCTTCCCGCCCTGGTCCCGCTGCTCCTGGCGGTGCTGGCCTGGCGCCGGCACCTTCTGGGCGGCGCCCTGATCACCGCGAGCGCGGTGGCGCTCTATGCCTTCCTGGGATTCCGAGACAGCCTGCAGTGGGGCTGGCACGTATACCTGGTCCCGTGGCTGGCCGCCGGCCTCCTTCACCTGCTGGCCTGGCACATGGAGAAGAAGGGCGAAGCCGCGCCCGCCTAGGGCCGGGTGCCGGGGCGTGGCGCAGCCCCAGGCGTTCGCCGCCAGGGTCAGGGGGCCCTGAGGCGCGCTGCGTACTTGTGTCGCAGCTTGGCCACCTTGGGCTCGATCACCACCTGGCAGTATCCCTCATCGGGGTGGCGCCGGTAGTACCCCTGGTGGTACTCCTCGGCCGGATAGAACTCGGCCGCCGGCCTGACCTCGGTCACGATGGGGCGGGGCCAGGCGCCGGACTCTGACAGCCCGGCCATGGTCCGCTCTGCCTCCAGCTTCTGCTCCGGGGTGTGGTAGAAGATGGCCGACCGGTACTGCGTGCCGAAATCGTTCCCCTGGTAGTTGAGCGTGGTCGGGTCGTGGATGGTGAAGAAGACCTCCAGCAGCTCCCGGTAGGAGAGGGCGCCGGGGTCGAAGGTGACCTGCACCGCCTCGGCATGCCCGGTCCCGCCGGTGCACACCTCGCGGTAGCTGGGCCGGGGCGCCTGTCCTCCGGTGTAGCCGGATACCACCTTCTCCACGCCCTGCAGCCGCTCGAAGGCCGCCTCCAGGCACCAGAAGCAGCCGCCGGCCAGGGTCGCGGTCTCTGTCCTGTGCTCCACTCCAGTCACCTCCCGCCTCTGTCCCCATCCACTCGACCACTCCGCGGCCACCGGGGACAACTGTTGATTGTCCCGCGTGGCGCACCCCCCGGGCCGTAACCCAGGTCTCAGACCCCCCTACGCGACCTTGAAGGACCAGGGGCTGCTCCAGGGGCTCATGTTCCCACCGGCGTCTACCGCCCTCACCCTCCAGTAGTAGGTGCCGTTGGAGAGGGACGTGGTCACGGTGTAGTGGGAGTAGCTGACCCACGTCTTGCTCACCGCGGGGGATGAGAAGTCGGCATTGTTGTCCACCTGGAGCCGGTAGTGCACGGTGGACGAAGCCGTCACCTTGCTCCAGTCAAGGTAAGGGGTCCGGTCGCCGGTGGTGGCCCCATCGGCCGGGGATACCAGGTCCGGGAGCGGCACCACGGATGAGGAGGTGGTGAAGGACGTCTCCTCGGAGTAGCCGGACCAGAGCCCGTGGTTGTCCTTGTGAGCCACCCGCCAGAAGTAGGTGACAGAGCCGTTGAGCTTGCCTGAAGGTACCTTGATGCTGGTCAGGCTGGAGGTGCTGCCGCTGTCATAGGCCGGGCTGTCGTAGGTCCCGGCGCTGCTCCTGACCTGCCACCGGGATGCTGCATGAGTGTCTCCGGCGTCGGGGTCAGCGAAGCCCGAGGACTCCAGGGTGGCGGTCAGGCTGACGTCCGCGGCCCCGTCGGCCGGGGAGGTGTTGGCCGGCTGGTCGGGAGGGCTGTCGGGTGGGGTGACCTCAATGTAGCCGGCCCTGGTCATGGTGTCCTCATGGCCGGCGGAGTCTGTGATGTGGAGGGCGACGGTGTAGGTCCCCGGGCTGGGGTAGGCGTGCGAGGGGTCCTTGAGCGTGCTCCCCGCGCCGTCCCCGAAGTCCCAGTCGTAAGAGAGAGGCGCCGCGCCGCCGCTCGAGAGGTTAGTGAACTGCACGGCCTGGCCGGCCTCTACCGCTCTCTTGTCGGCGGTGAAGTCGGCCCGGAAGCCCGCGGACACCACGTAGCTCCCGTCCCCGACCTCTATCACTATGCCGGAACCGGACACTTCGTAGGGTACGCTGCGCCCCGAGCCGTCCCGAACGGCGTTGGCCCACGGCGCGTCCACCAGCAGCCGGGTCTGGCCGCCCCTGTTCTCCACAGTGAAGCTCAGAGAGACACCGGGGTCAGACACGACGTCCGAGATCGTCGTATGGTACGAGTTCTGGGCCGTCTGCCAGTACTCCCTGAACCCTGTTATTCGCATGCCGTGGCTGGCGTAGTTGGAGACGAAGGTGGAGAAATGGGCGGGGCTTATGGACCAGGTAATGGCCGGGCTGACGTCCAGCTGATGTGAAAACGAAGGGATCGATATGCCGGCGGCCGAAGCGGCGCTCCAGAAGGTCCAGCAGTTGTCACCCAGGTTGCCCACGCTGGCCAGCCCGGCGGCGGAGCCATTGACCCCGTTGCGCGATACCATCCCGTGGTGCGTGTAGGCGTACACGGCGTGCGTGGAGTTGTCGGCCCCCTGGAGGCTGCACCAGGACTGGGGGGATTGGCCGAACATGGCCGTGATCTGGGCCGTCTCGCGGTCCATCAGGGAGTAGGCGCTGGACAACGACAGGTCGGTGAGCCTGGAGCTGAAGTGGATCCCGAGCTCGAATCCGTCCGCGATGAGGGCCTTCAGCGCCGCCATGTCCGACGAGGAGTAGCTGCCGAGCGCCGACACGTCGGCCCAGATCGTCCCGCCGTCGAGCAGGGACAGCCCGTCATTCACCTTGGACCAGGCGTGCGGGCCGTCCACGCCGAAGGACACCATCCCGGGGTCCGAGATCGGGGTAACGTAGCGGTACTCCGGCACGGACTGCTCCAGCGAGTACAGCTTGAGCTTCGCCGTCTGCCCCGAGGATATCGAGGAGAAGTCGAAATACACGAAGGGGTTCACGAACGGGTCGTAGACTGTGGTCAGCCTGACCGCCCGGAAGCGGGTGTAGGGCGTGGTCAGCTTCTTCACGTCATTGAGGTAGATCACGTTTTCCCTGGACACGGTATTGGACACCACGGTGATCCTGAACCTGCCGCTGTTGTCGAAGCCCACGTCCTCGGTGACGCTGGTGGCGGAATGCAGCGTCGGGTTGGTGTAGGTGTAGTACTTGGACTTTATCTCCAGGTCATCCGTGGGTGAGCCGTCGAGCAGCCGGATGGCCAGCCAGGCGCCGCCGGCGTAGACGTTGACCGTGGCATTCTGCTGGGTCCGGGCCATCCCCATGTCCAGCGTGATGGTTGTTGACAGAGAGGGCGACAGCCCTCCGACAAACATCTTGCCCGAAGCGCCCGCGGCGGCGCCAAGCGAGACACAGTGACCGGTGCTGTCATAGCCCAGGGTGAGGCCGCTGGTGGTGCCGGCCATGCTGTCCATGGCCAGGCAGATGTTGCCGGGGACCTTGCTGGTCTCGCCGTAGTCCTGGCTGAAGACCACCAGGTCGCCGGCCCGGTCGTTGGCGACGCTGGTGCCGGCGGCGTGGACCCCCGGAGGCCGTCCCAGCACGGTGGCCGCCAGCACGGCTATCCCGATGACAAGCGCCAGAAGGCCGTACTTCACGGTCGCCCTGGGCAATGGTGGCTTCTGCGCTTTCCGATCCCTTGTGACCATCTTCCCCCCTCAAAGACGCGGAAGACCGGTGGCTCCCCGCTGCCCCGGTGACCACATGCAGACGGCGGTTCATCGTTCCCGGTCCGGCGGTAGTTATGTATAGTCTATAGCTCGCTGCGACTCCTGTCAAAATGGTCGTTTCTGACTCAATCGCTCACATCACTGGTACCCCCCTCCGGGTCAGGCAGCGTCGAACGGGAACGCCACCACGTCGTCGATGGAGGCGGCGTCGCAGAGCAGCATGACCAGGCGGTCGACGCCCAGGGCGATGCCACCGCAGGCCGGCAGGCTGGCCATGGCTTCGAGGAAGCTCTCGGGCAGCGGCCGCTGGCCCTCGCCGCGCTCCCGGATCACCTCCCGGAAGCGCTGCTCGAGCTCCCCGGCGTCGGTCAGCTCGCTGTAGACATTGGCCAGCTCCAGCCCGGCGATGAAGACCTCGGCCCGCTCGGCCACCGCGCTGTCCCCCGGCTTCAGCCGGGCCATGGAGGCGCCGGCGGCCGGGTACTCCATCAGCACCATGGGGCGGTCAGGCGGGAAGGCCGGCATCACCCGGTCCACCAGGTCCAGGTCGAAGCGCTCCGCATCGGGCTGCGAGACGGGGTCCCAGCCGGCAGACCGGAGGAAGGCCTCCCTCACTGTGGTCCGGGGCCACGGCCGGGCGAGGTCGATCTCCCGGCCATGGTAGCGGATGGCGTGGCCCAGGCCGAGGTCGCCGGCCGCGGTCAGCACCAGCCTCTCCGTGTCCTCGATGATCTTGGCGTAGTCGGCGCCGGCGCGGTACCACTCGATCATGGTGAACTCCGGGTTGTGCAGGCGGCCCCTCTCGCCCCGGCGAAAGCAGCGGGTGATCTGGAACATGTCCCCGTAACCGGCGGCCAGCAGCCGCTTCATGTGCATCTCGGGTGAGGTGGAGAGGAACCAGCTGCCCACGGCGAAGGGATCGATGAACTGCTCGGGGGCCACCTGGGGCAGCAGCACGGGGGTGTCTACCTCCAGGAAGCCTTCCCGCTTGAAGAAGGTGCGGATGCTGTCGAGGATGAGGGCGCGGCGTTCCAGGCTGGCCTTGATCCGCCGGAGCCGCGCTTCTTCTGCCCGGCCCATGGTCTACTTCCTGGTGACGCGCTCCACGTAGGTGCCGGTGCGGGTGTCGATCTTGAGCGTGTCTCCCTCCTTGACGAAGGTGGGCACGTTCACCGTGGCGCCGGTCTCCAGCTTGACCGCCTTCATCTGCGCGGTGACCGTGTCGGTCCTGGTGGATACGCCGCTCTCAACGACCTTCAGCTCCACGAACTTGGGCAGGTCGATGCCGATCACCCGGGGGCCCATCATGACCGCGGAAACCACCATGCCGTCCTTCAGGAACTGGGCCTTGCCGCCCAGCACCTTCTTGTCCACGTGGTGCTGCTCGTAGCTCTCGGTGTCCATGAAGACGAAGTGGCTGCCCTCCTCGTAGAGGTACTGCATGTCGTGGGCGGTGATGCGGACCTCGTCCACCCTGTCGCCGGAGTGATAGGTGATCTCCTTCCCGGTCCCGTCGAACATGCTCCGCATCTTGACGCGGTAGATGGCGCGGCCCTTGCCGGGCTTCACGAAGTTGACGTCCTCCACGGCATACGGGACGCCATCGATCAGGAGCTTCGTGTTGCGAGAGACTTCCGAGATTTCAATCGCCATGCCCGCCTACTCCTTCACCTCTATCGATCGGGACGCGTTGCCCATGGACTATACCCTGGCCCGCCTCTGCCAGTCTACCAGAGACTGGAAGAGCATGGCCCCGTCAGCGCCGCCCAGGATGTCTTCGCACACCCGCTCGGGATGGGGCATCATCCCCAGGACGTTGCCCTTCCGGTTGGTGATGCCGGCGATGTTGTTCAGGGAGCCGTTGGGATTGGCCTCCGGGGTGATCTCGCCCTCGGCCGTGCAGTAGCGAAACGCCACCTGGCCGTTGTCCTCCAGCTCCCGGAGGGTGCCCTCATCCGCATAGTAGCTGCCATCGTGGTGCGAAATGGGGATCTGCAGCACCTGTCCTCCCTGGCACCCGCAGGTGAACGGGGTGGAGGGCGTCTCCACCCGGAGGTGGACCGGCTGGCAGCGGAACTCGAGGTGGTTGTTGGTCATGAGGCATCCGGGCAGCAGCCCGGACTCGCACAGTATCTGGAACCCGTTGCATATCCCGAAGACCAGGCCGCCGCGGCGGGCAAAACGCTCCACCTCGGCCATTATGGGCGCGAAACGGGCGATGGCGCCGGGGCGCAGGTAGTCGCCGTAGGAGAAGCCGCCGGGGAGGATGACGCAGTCGTAGCCGGCCAGGCTGGTCTCGCGGTGCCAGATGTAGCTCGTGGTCTGGCCGATGATCCTGTCCAGCGCGTAGTGACAGTCCACGTCACTCCAGGTGCCGGGAAAGACGATGACGCCGAACTTCAACTTATTGCTCTGCGGGATGGGAGGACTGCGGCGACCGCGTTCTCTCGTACTCGGATTTCTTGAGCCGCTGATAGAGGGAGCGGACGGCATCGATGAGCCAGCTAGCCACCCAGGAGCTCCGTTACCACCGCGTTTATCTCCGTGCCCGGGGCCTTGCCCTTGAGCTGGGGCATCAGCTTTGACATGACCTTGCCCTTCTCGCCCGGGCTGCGGGCGCCCACTTCCTCGATCACTCTGCGGGCGGCCGCCACGATCTCGTCCCGCGACATCTGCTGCGGAAGATACTCCAGCAGAACGGCGAGCTCGGCCTCTTCCTTGGCCAGGAGGTCCGGGCGATTGCCTTTGCGGAAGGCGTCGATGCTCTCCCGGTGCTGCCTGGCCTGCTTGTTCAGAACAGCCAGAATGTCACCGTCGTCCATCGGACCGCCCTTGGCAATCTGGGCGTTGTTGATGTTGGAAATCAGCAGACGGATTACCGAGAGTCGGGTCTTGTCGCCTTTTCGAAGGGCCTGGTTGAGGTCCTCTCTCAACCTGTCTGTCAGGGCCATCCTAGTCTCTTGACGATCCGGAGCCTCTCGGGCCCCGGCCGCTCTTGCGCCTCTTGGTCGCTTCCTTCTTCTTGCGCTTCACGCTCGGCTTCTCGTATGAGCCTCGACGCCTGATTTCGGCGAGGACTCCTTCTT
>CALMBS010000404.1 GCA_937860285.1 uncultured Chloroflexota bacterium | reverse complement strand
GGGACGTGGTGATGGTCTCCAACGCCTATCACATGGTCCCGGCGGGCCTGTGCCTGACGGATGCCCTGGATGTGATGGGGTGCACCGTAGTGCCGGCGGGCATCGGCCAGACCGATCTCCAGGTGAGGATCATGCATGACCTGAAGGTCAGCGCTATCTTCGCCTTCCCCAGCTTCACCATGAGCCTGCTGAAGAGGGCGGAGGAGATGGGGTACAACTTCAGGAAGGACTTCAACCTGAGGTACTGCTCCGGGGGCGGGGAGAGGCACATCCAGGTGCTGCGAAAAGTCTTTGAGAAGGACTATGGCCTGGTTGTAGGTGACGGGTACGGCACGGCCGACCTGGGCGGGGTAGCCTACGACTGCGGGCTGGGTGAGGGCTACCACTACGATGACGATGTCTGCATTATCGAGATCGTGGACCCTAGGACCGGGAAGCAGGTCAAGCCCCTGGAGGAGGGCGAGGTAGTGGTGACGCTGCTCTCCAAGGTGTATCCGCTGGTGAGGTTCGGCACCGGCGACCTGGCCTCCTATACCGACCAGACCTGCCGCTGCGGCCGCACGTCGCACCGGATCACCCGCATCCTGGGGATGGTGGGAGACCACGTGAGGGTCAAGGGCATGTTCGTGCATATGAGGGAGCTGGATGAGGCCTTCTCCAAGCTGCCCGAGGTGTCCCGCTTCCAGCTGGTGCTCAAGCTGGTGGACCAGCGGGACCGCATTGCTCTCAACGTGGAGACGGGTCCCGGCGTGGACCAGAAGGCGCTCTCAGCGGCCATCAATCATCGGTGCCAGGATGTCTTCAAGCTGAGGATGGATGAGATCAACTTCCTGGGCCAGGGCGCGTTGCCTCAGGAAGCTAAGAAGGTAGTGGACAGCAGATGGTGACTGTGGCAGCTGCCGGAAAGCGGCGCAAGGGCGGAGCGGACCAGTACGCGGCACTCGCGACCGAGAAGGACCAGACCGCAGCCAAGCTGCTGCTGGCCAACCGGCAGCGCTGGGGGGACAAGGTCTGGATGCGGAAGAAGGAGCTCGGCTTCTGGAGGGAGTACACCTGGGCGGAAGGCTACCAGCGGGTCAAGGACTTCTCCCTGGGATTGAAGAGCCTCGGTTTCCAGCGCGGGGACCTCATGGCCATCATCGGCGACAATGACCCCCACTGGTTCTGGGCGGAGCTGGCGGCCCAGGCGCTGGGCGGCGCCATCACCGGCGTCTTCTCCAGCAGCGGGCCCAACGAGGTGAAGTACTTCCTGGAGCTGACGGATGCCAAGTTCGTCGTGGCCGAGGACCAGGAGCAGGTGGACAAGGTGCTCCAGATCAAGGACCAGATACCCCTGGTCCGGAAAGTGATCTACTGGGACCCCAAGGGCCTGAAGGGCTATGACGAGCCGCTGCTGGCCGGCTTCGACGCGGTCTCCGAGATGGGCGTGCAGTACGAGAAGGACCACCCCGGTTTCTTCGAAGAGGAGATCGCCAAAGGCAAGGGCAACGACATGATCATGATCATCGGCACTTCCGGGACCACAGGCTACCCCAAGGGGGGCATCTTCACCAATGACTCCCTGTTCTCCAGCAACCACATTTTCTATGCCTTGAATCCCATGGACGAGAACGATGAGTGGGTCTCCTTCATACTCCCCGGCTGGATGGCGGAGCAGGGCATGGGCTTTCTGGGCAGCCTGGCCAGGGGCGTGCGCATGAACTTCTGCGAGTCCCAGGACACGGTCCAGGAGAACATCCGCGAGATTGGCGCCAGCGTTCTGCTGTACCAGTCCCGGCTCTGGGAGAACCTGGCCTCCAGCATCCAGAACAGGATCTCGGAGTCCACGCTGCTCAAGAGGTGGATCTACCAGGTCTTCATGCCGGTGGGCTACAAGGTGGCTGACGCCGAGTTCAATGGGGAGAAGCCGGCCATGGTGTGGAGACTGCTCCATCCTGTGGCCAGGGTCATGCTCTTCGATCCGCTCAAGGACAAGCTGGGCTTCAGCAAGCTCAAGTACGGTTTCACCACCGGGGCGCTGCTGGGGCCGGACGTGTTCCGCATGATAACGGCCATCGGGGTGGACATCAGGCAGCTCTATGGCAGCAGCGAGACCGGCGTTTCCATGCACATGAGGGGGGACATCAAGTTCGATACGGTGGGCCGGGTGCAGCCGGAGACCATCGTCCGCATAATGGATGACAACCACATCCTGGTCCGGGGCCATGCCTCGGCGCAGGGGTACTATAAGAACCCGGAAGCCACCGAGAAGGCCTTCGCCGGCGGGTGGTTCCACACCGGCGATGCCGGCTACCTGGACCAGTTCGGGCACATCTACTACCTGGACCGCCTGGAGTACATGAGCACACTGGCGGACGGCACGCGCTATGCCCCGCAGTATATCGAGGCCCGGCTCAAGTTCAGTCCCTACATAAAGGATGCCTTTGTAGTGGGGGACCAGAAGCACGATTTCGTGGCGGCGGTGATTAATATCAACTATGACAACGTGGGGCACTGGGCGGAGAAGAAGCAGATACCCTACACCACCTTCGCCGACCTCTCTCAGAAGCCGCAGGTGGTGCAGTTGATAGGCGAGGAGATCAAGAATCTGAACAGCCGGCTCCCCAACAAGCAGAGAATCCGGAAGTTTCTGAACATGCCCAAGGAGCTTGACCCGGACGAGTCGGAGCTCACCCGCACCATGAAGCTCCGGCGACGGTTCGTGGAGGACCGCTACAAGGAGTTCATCGGGGCGCTGTATGGCGACCAGGAGACGGCTGCTGTTGAGGTCCCGGTGATCTACCGCGACGGGAGACAGGGCGTGATCAAGGCGGATATCAGGGTGAATCCGATTGACTGAGGTGCAGGTATGCTGAACGTTCTCGTTGAAGGGGTGCTACTGGGCGGGGTGTATGGCCTCATCGCCCTGGGTTTCGTGATCGTCTTCAAATCGAGCCATGTCCTCAACATGGCCTATGGCTGGATCATCTGCCTTATCAGCTACGTGCTGTTTCAGCTGATGGAGCCCTGGGGGCTCATCGCGTATGTCGCCGTTCCGGTGATGATGCTGAGCGGGGCTGTGCTCGGCGTGCTGGTCGAGAGGTTTGCGGTGCGTCAGTTGGTGGGCCAGTCGGTGCTGGCCATACTGATGATGACCCTGGCGGTGGGCTTCGTCCTGCACGGCCTGATCGTGCTGTTCTGGCCCGGCAAGATATGGACCATTCCCTTCAAGCCGGTGGGCCTGTGGAGCATCGCCGGCATCAAGGTCATGCCTGACGCCGCCATAGCGTTCCTGGTGGCCACCGGGGTGTTCCTGCTGCTGGTGCTGTTCTTCCGCTTCACTACGGTGGGTCTGTCGATGCGGGTGGTGGCGGCCGACCACGAGGTGGCCCAGAGCCTGGGCATCCGGGTCAACCGCATATTCTCGCTATCGTGGGCCATCAGCGGCGCGTTCGGCGCCATCTGCGGTGTCCTGGCGGGTATGGTATTCACCGTCACGGTCGAGAATGGCGACATATTGCTGGGGAAGGGCATGACCATACTGCTCGTTGGCGGTCTGAACTCCATCCCGGGGGCCTACGTCGGCGGGCTGCTGATCGGCGGCGTTGAGTCGCTGGGAGCCTACTGGCTGACGGGGCTGAAGGAAGTTGTGCCGTGGGTGTTCATGCTGATCGTACTGCTGCTGAGGCCTCAGGGTCTGTTTGGCCAGAAGAGGATAGAAAGGATCTAGACTATGCTGCCCTGTGGAGTGTTCAACCGGAACCCCCAGCAGGACATGGCCATCGTGCGCACCAAGACGCAGTGGCTGCTCCTGGTATTGGCGGTCGTCTTCCTGGCCATCGTGGTGATCTGGTTGTCGCCTGAGTGGCAAACATGGCTCATCACGGCCGGAATCTATGTTGTGGCGGTAATGGGGCTCCATATCACCACGGGTCTGTGCGGCCAGTTCGCCATGGGCCACGCTGCTTTCATGGCGGTGGGGGCGTACGGCACCGCGGTGTTGACCGGCAACTACGGCTGGTCCCCGTGGCTGACGCTGCCGCTCTCGGGCCTGATGGCGGGGCTTATCGGGATGATGTTTGGCATCCCGGCCCTGCGCATCAAGGGCCTGTACCTGGTGATGGCCACCATCGCCGCCCAGTTCGTCATCATGTTCGTGATAAAGCAGCCGCAATCGTGGGGCCAGGGGGTGGGCCTGCACGTGGCGCAGCTCAGCGCGGGCGACTCCGTCTTCACCAAGGTGCAGTTCTGGTGGGTGACGCTGGCTATCGTCCTGGTCGCGGTGTTCTACGCCAAGAACATACAGAGGACTTCGCCAGGGCGGAAGATGGTAGCGGTCAGGGACAACGACCTGGCGGCCGAGGTGATGGGCATCAACCTGTTTCGCACCAAGCTGCTGGCCTTCTTTCTGGGCTGCTTCTTTGCCGGCATTTCCGGCTGGCTCATGGCGCATCACCTCCGCTACCTGCACCCGGACATCTTCAGCTTCAACCTCTCGCTAATCCTGCTGGGCATGGTCATCATCGGCGGCATGGGGAGTACGTCCGGCGCCGTCCTGGGAGTGATATTCATGCAGATCCTGGACAAGCTGACCGCCAGGTACCTGTCTCCGGCGGTAATGGAGTGGATGCCATCCGGAACCTCCAGCAGCGTCGGCCCCGCTCTTCAGCTGGTGGTCTATGGACTGGTCATCGTCGCCTTTCTGCTGTTCGAGCCGCGAGGAATTCAGCACCGCGTGGAGAAGATCAAGCTCTACTACCGCCTGCGCCCATTCAGCTATTGAGGGAGGTGGAGAGACTAGTGTGACATGAGGACAAAGTGGTGTCGTCGGTGAATCTGTGTCTGGAAAGGAAAGACAACAGACAAGAAGGGAGAGGGTAATGAGCTGGAAGAGAAGAATGAGAATGGTTGCCCTGGCTGTCCTGGGCCTGGTGCTGGCTCTCACGCCGGTCCTGGTCGGGTGTGGTGGGGGGGAGGAGACCACCGAAGCCGAGATTACCATAGGGATACTGGCGGACTTCAGCGGCGCGGCGGCCTTCGCCGTGGTGCCCACTGTAGAGGCATTCAAGGAGAGCCTCAGCTACTACATGGAGAAGGACCCCGTTGAGGGGGTGACCATCAAGTACGTGCAGTACGACCACCGGCTGGACTACTCCAAGACGGTTGAAGGCTACCAGTCCCTGATGGCCCAGGGAATGGACCTCTTCTACGCCATGGGGCGCACGGAGCCGGACCAGCTGTCGACGTACCTGGTGGACGACCAGATGCCTACTGTCAGCACTACCGGCCGCACGGACAAGCTGGACTTCCCATGGCTCTGGCACCCGGTGCCCGCCATGACCTGGACGACCGAAGAGATCATGCAGTGGATCGCGGATGACTGGGACGGGTATCCGACCAAGCCGAAGGTTGGTCACCAGGGCTGGACCCTGGCCACCACCGATGAGTTCCAGGCCGGGATCGACAACGTGCTGAATGACGACCAGTGGGGGGACAAGTTCGAGTGGGTCGGGGTGGACAGGGCCACCCTGCAGAACGTGACCTGGAGCGCATCCTATGACAAGTTCAAGGACTGCGACTACATCATCTGCTCGGCCGTGGCCAATTCGCTGGCCACTTTCGTCAGCCAGATGAGGGCCCTGGGCTACGATGGCAAATTCGTCTGCGGCACCGACCAGTTCAGCGGCTACTGGGCGCTGGTGCAGAAGAACACTCCGGCCGCAGACCTCTCCGGCTGCTACTACTCCTGGTGGGGGCCGTACATCGGCCAGGACACCGATTGCGACTGGATCAACGAGTTGTACACCTACATCGACGAGAACCACGCCAGCGATGCGGCCGCGCGCAAGGCCAGCACCGGCCCGATCTCGGGGTGGTCAACCGGCATGGTGGTGTACGAAGGCATTGCCAAAGCTGCCAAGGATGTTGGGGCGGACAAGACCAAGATCGACGGCCTGGCCCTGCAGGCAGCCTTCAACGGCCTGGAGATGGACCTGTGTGAGACGGGCAACGTCCTGAGCTTCGCCGAAGGCTGCAATACCGGGCTGAAGGCGTGCCGCATAGTTGAGTGGGACGTGGCTGCCTCCAAGTGGAAGCTGGCGTCAGAGAAGTGGTACGAACCCCTGACCGGGTGCAGCTAGCGGAAAAGAGCAGGCAAAACGGGTCACCTCCTGGAGGGTCTCCGGGCCCTCCAGGAGTCCTCTGACCCAGCAGCGGGCCGGGGAGTGGTCTGCTGAGCAAGGCGATGAGGCTGAGAGAGAATGGCGGATAGTGTTGAACTCAAGGTGGAAGGCCTGGGCCTGTCCTTCGGCGGTATACAGGCGCTGGCGGACATCAGCTTCCAGGTGAAGACCGGGCAGATCGTATCGATTATCGGCCCCAACGGGGCCGGCAAGACCAGCACGCTGAACTGCATCAGCGGGTTTTACCGGCCGCAGAAGGGCGACGTTTACGTCCGGGACAGGAAGATCACGAGGATGCCGCCCGACAGGGTGGCCAGGCTGGGCATCAGTCGCACCTTCCAGAACATACAGCTGTACGCTGGGCTCAGCGTGGTGGACAACCTGATGTCGGCCCGGCACTTCTTCATGAAGGCCACCTGGTTCGAGAGCGGGATCTTCTACGGGCGGGCGCACCGGGAAGAGGTGAATCACCGGTGGAAGGTGGAGGAGATCATCGATTTCCTCGATCTGCAGAAGTACCGGAAGGCGATCGTCGGAACGCTGCCATACGGGATCCGCAAGCGCATCGATCTGGGCCGCGCCCTGTCCCAGGAGCCCAGGGTCCTTCTGCTGGATGAGCCGATGGCCGGCATGAACATGGAGGAGAAAGAGGACATGGCCCGCTTCATCCTGGATGTCCAGGAGGAGAAGGGGATCACCATCGTCCTCATCGAGCACGACATGGGCGTGGTGATGGACATCACCGACAACGTCGTTGTGCTGGACTTCGGGCGCAAGATCGCCGAGGGGCCGCCCGAGGCCATCAAGAAAGACCAGGTGGTGATCAAGGCCTACCTGGGCGAGCAGGAGACGGCTGCGGTATGAGGTGGTGACCGATGGCGATGCTGGCTCTGAACAACGTTGAAGTGAAGTACATGGATGTCATCCTCGTGCTTCGGGGGGTCTCCCTGGAGGTCGACAAGGGCGCCGTGGTGGCCATCCTGGGCAGCAACGGCGCGGGGAAGACCACCACCCTCCGGGCCATCTCGGGCCTGCTCAAGACCCAGGAAGGCCGGGTAACTGATGGGAGCATAGAGTTCGATGGGAAGAGGATCGAGAACGGCAGCCCGGAGGACATTGCCCGGCTGGGAATCATCCAGATCCTCGAGGGGCGCCGGACCCTGGTTGACCTGACGGTGGAAGAGAACCTCAAGGCCGGGGCCACCGTGTCGTTCTCCGGGCAGAACGTGAAGGGGGACCTGGACAAGGTATACTCCTACTTCCCGGTGCTCAAGGATATGAAGAACCGGACTGCGGGCTATCTGTCCGGAGGCGAGCAGCAGATGCTGGTGGTGGGCCGAGGGCTGATGTCGCACCCCAAGCTGATGCTGGTGGATGAGGCGTCACTGGGGCTGGCCCCCCTGCTGGTGGAAGAGATCTTCGAGATACTCAAGCGCATTAACGAGGAGGAGCAGGTGTCCATCCTCCTGGTGGAGCAGAATGCCAGGGCGGCCCTGTCCCTGGCCACCCACGGGTACGTGATGGAGAGCGGGCGCATCGTGCTGGATGACACCGGGGAGAAGCTGCGGGCTAACACGGATATCAGGGAGTTCTACATGGGACTGGGCGCCGTGGGCACGACCAAGCACTATCGGGAGATCAAGCACTACAAGAGGCGGAAACGCTGGCTGGGTTGACGCGTCATGACTAGAGGGTCAAGATTGACGCGCATCGAACCTGATGCATCGGCCCCGGCAGGCCATGAGATAGGAGCGCTGATATGGGTTGGAAAGTAACGGCCACCACGCTGAGTTGCGAGTTCGTAGGCGATTTTGCCACCATTATGGTTCAGCCTGACGGCACCACCAGGTGCTCCTATGTTAACCGGTACAAGGAGGCCAAGAATACCGGGGAGAAGATGAAGAACTGCAAGTGGCCTGATTGTCCACTGTTGGCCACATTCCGGGAACAGGCGCTGGCCTTGTGACCTGAGCCTCGCACCCTTCTGAGGGACCGGTTGGTTCAGGTGACCTGTCCCGCCAGGCTCGGCGGCGGCCCAACCCCCCCCCTGGCCACACCAGTTTGGCAGGCGTGTTCACTGTGAACAGATGGTGGCCCGTTTCGGCGGGCCACCATCGTGTTATATTGTAGGGTGGGGTCTCATAGAATGATGCAGAGAAAGGAGCGGGACGTATGAGCTCGATGTTCTCGCTGGAAGGCAAGGTGGCCATCGTGACCGGGGCCAGCCGCTGGACGGGCAAGGTGGTGGCCCTGGAGATGGCCAGGGCGGGGGCCGACCTGCTGATCTGTGCCCGGAAGGCGGAGCGGCTGGAGGCGGCCGCCGAGGAGGTCCGCGGGCTGGGCCGCCGGTGCATCGCTGTGCCGACCAACGTGGAGAACGCGGAGCAGGTCAGCGCCATGGTGTGCCGGGCGAAGGAGGCCTTCGGGCGCATCGATATCCTGGTGAACAGCGCGGGCACCAGCATGCCCGTCTCCACCCTGGAGCTGGCGGAGGACCGGTTCGATGCCATGGTCCGGTTGAACCTCAAGGCCCACTTCCTGTGCAGCAGGGCGGTGGCGCCGGTGATGATAGAGCAGGGTGGCGGCTGCATCGTCGACGTGGCCTCCACGGAGGGGCTCCGCGCCAGCCCGACCAACTGCGCCTACGGCGCCGCCAAGGCCGGACTGATGAACCTGGTGAAGACCCTGGCGGTGGAATGGGGGCGCTACCGGATCCGGGTGAATGCCGTGGCCCCCGGCTTCATCGCCACCCCGATACATCCCGGGTACATGGAAGGATACCCCCATCTCAAAGCCATCTACGAGCGGGTGCCGCTGGGCCGGGGGGTGACCATGGAGGAGGTGGCGGCGGCGGTCATCTACCTGGCATCTGATGCCGCTGGCGGCACCACGGGTATCACCCTGCCGGTGGACGGCGGGCTGACCAGCCTCATGTAGGGGCCGGAGAACGGAGGGCATCAGTCAGATGGGGAAGCTGGACGGAAAGGTGGCCATCGTGACCGGAGCGGGGCAGGGCATAGGCCGGGGCGTGGCCCTGGCCCTGGCCAGGGAAGGGGCTTCCGTGGTCCTGGCGGACATGAAGGAGGCAACCTGCCGGGAGGCGGCGGCGGAGGTGGCGGGCACCGGCGCCCGGGCCCTGGCGGTGGCCTGCGATGTGGGCCGGCGGGAGCAGGTCAGGGCGGTGGTGGCCGCGGCCGCCAGGGAGTTCGGGACGGTGGACATCCTGGTGAACGCGGCCCAGGCCATGAGGAACGACGTGCTGCTCAAGGACACCACCGACGAAGACATGGCCCTGGCGCTGGGCTCCGGGCTCATGGGCACCTTCTACTTCATGCAGGAGTGCTTCCCCTACCTGAAGGAGCATGGGGGCAAGATAGTCAACTTCGGCTCGACCGCCGGGCTGGACGGGGCGCCGGGCTGGGCGGCCTACGCCGCGGCCAAGGAGGCCATCCGGGCCCTGACCAGGGTGGCCTGCCACGAATGGGCCCGCTACCGGATCAATGCCAACGCCATCTGCCCGCTGGCCAGCAACCCCCACTGGGAGAGGCAGATGGAGACGAAGCCGGAGATGGTGAAGGGCATGCTGGCGGCCGTCCCCATGCGGCGCTTTGGGGACGCGGAGAGGGACATCGGGCGGGCGGTGGTCTTCCTGGCCAGCTCTGACTCGGACTACATCACGGGCCAGACGCTGATGGTAGACGGCGGCCAGACCATGCTGCGCTAGCCCGGGCCGCACAGGCGGCCAGACCATGCTGCGCCAGCCGAGAGGAGGTAACACCATGGCGGAACTGAGCGACTACAGCGGCCCGTTTGACCCGGCCTTCAGCCACGACCAGCTCACCAAGGAGACCGCGCTGAAGCTACTGCAGGCCTACAACGAGTACATGCTGCGGATAGACGGCTTCTGGTATCTCACGGTGATGAACAAGTGGGGCAACGACGAGGCTTTCGACTGCGACGTCAAAGTCTGGGAGAAGGCCCAGCTGTGGGAAATGAAGAAGATGAGCGCCGTGCTGAATATCCAGGGCGATGATGTGACTACCCTGTTCAAGTACATCCAGATCTCCCCCTGGATGCATATCTACAAGTATGCTCTGGATCTCAAGGGCCCCAACGACGGCGTCCTCACCATTCATCACTGCCCGAGCCTCATCTCGCTGGAGAAGGAGGGGACCGGGCGGGAGAAGCTCATCTGCCAGGACATGGAGCCGAAGGTGATGGGCATCATGGCCCATTTCTTCAGCCCTCAGATCCAGGTGATACCGCTGAAGGTGCCTCCGCGGGAGACCTACCGCGACTGCTGCTGCCAGTGGGAGTTCAAGCTGGACCGGTAGGCGGCGGGCCGGGGCCGGCAATTGGTACAATTAGCGGTGAGAGATCACCGTGCCGCCCGGCGGAGAGAGAGGCCCGCGGCCGGCGCCGGAGGAGACAACCGTGGAAGACTACGAGAAGCTGGGCGTTTTCTATCTCGGCCGGCCCTACCAGCTGGCGTCCAGGAGGCCGGAGGAAGGGCTGTTCCTGTACGACTCCAAGGACCTGGTGACGCATGCCGTCTGCGTCGGCATGACCGGCAGCGGCAAGACGGGCCTCTGTATCTCGCTCCTGGAGGAAGCCGCTATCGATGGCATTCCAGCCATCGCCATTGACCCCAAAGGCGACCTCACCAACCTCTTGCTGACCTTTCCCGATCTGAGGGCGGAGGACTTTCTGCCCTGGGTCAACCAGGAGGATGCCCTGAAGAAGGGGATGTCGCCGGAGGACTATGCGGCCAAACAGGCGGAGACGTGGAAGAACGGCCTGGCCTCCTGGGGGCAGAGCGGGGACCGGATCCGGAGGCTGCGGCAGTCGACAAGCTTCGCCATCTACACTCCGGGGAGCACGGCCGGCATCCCGGTCTCCATCCTGAAATCCTTTGCCGCGCCGCCGCAGGCGATCCTGGACGACGAGGAGCTGTTGCGCGAGCGGATAAACACCACGGCCACCAGCCTGCTGGGCATCATCGGCATTGAAGCCGATCCCATCAAGAGCCGGGAGCACATCCTGGTCTCCACTCTGCTGGACAGGGCATGGAGGGAGAAGCGGGACATGGACATAGCTGCCCTTATTCAGCAGATCCAGGCGCCGCCGATGAGCAAGGTCGGGGTCATGGACCTGGACTCCTTCTACCCCGCCAAAGAGCGGTTCGCCCTGGCCCTGTCCCTGAACAACCTGCTGGCTGCCCCGGGGTTCAGCACCTGGCTGGAAGGCGAAGCGCTGGATATCGGCTCCCTCCTCTACACGCCGGAAGGCAGGCCCCGGATCGCTGTGTTCTATATCGCCCATCTGAGCGACTCGGAACGGATGTTCTTCGTCTCCCTGCTGCTCAACCAGGTGCTGGGATGGATGCGCACCCTGTCCGGCACCACCAGCCTGAGGTCCATCGTGTACATGGACGAGATATTCGGGTTCTTCCCGCCGGTGGCCAATCCGCCCTCCAAGACGCCGCTGCTCACCCTGCTGAAGCAGGCCAGGGCCTTTGGGGTGGGAATCGTGCTGTCCACCCAGAACCCGGTGGACCTGGACTACAAGGGACTGTCCAACACCGGGACGTGGTTCATCGGCCGGCTCCAGACGGAGAGGGACAAGGCGCGGGTCCTGGAAGGGCTGGAGGGGGTGGCGGCCACCAACGGCGTGGCCTGGGACCGCCAGGGCATGGAGCAAACGCTGGCCGGCCTCTCCAACCGCATCTTCCTGATGAACAACGTCCATGACGATGCCCCGCTGGTCTTCGAGACGCGCTGGGCCATGTCGTACCTCCGGGGCCCGCTGACCCGCAGCCAGATCAAGCAGTTGATGGACCCGGTTAAGGTCGCCCCGGCCGCGGGCGCGGCTCCGGCGACTCCGGCCGCGGCGCCTCCGCCGGTCGCGGCGGCCGTGCC
>CALMBS010000403.1 GCA_937860285.1 uncultured Chloroflexota bacterium | reverse complement strand
GCCGGCAGGCCGGCCGCGAAGCACACATCCTGCGTCTCGTAGATCAGCTTCTCGGCGCTGCCCAGGCGTCCTTTCCGCAGAACGACCGCCAGGGGCTTCTCGATCTTCCGGCTGCCCTGCGCCAGTCCGGCCAGTGCCTGGCGGAAGATCTCCGCGTTGGTCTTGACGCCCCCGACGCCGGGCACGCAGGCCACGATCACGTCCACCCCATCCCAGGCGTCCACGATCCGGATGGACTCGGCCAGACGGCCGGGGTCGAAGAAGAGCTCGCTGGAGGCGTCAACGGGGTTGCGGAACCCCATGCCCACCCCCGGGACCAGCTCCGTCATCCGGCGGACAACATCCGGAGGATAGGGGGGTACCTCCAGGCCGGCTTCCTCGAACTCATCGGCGGCCAGCACGCTGGCCCCGCCCCCCATGTTAATGATGCCCACCCGCCGGCCCCGCACCGGTTTCAAGTAGGTCAGCGCCATGCTGGAGTCCACCAGCTCCTCCATGTTCTTCACCGGGATGCACCCGGTTTGCCGGCAGAGGGCGTCCCAGACCTCCCGGCTGCCCGCCAGCGAGCCGGTGTGCGACACCACAGCCTCCGCCGCGGCCTTCCCCCTCCCACCCTTGAGCATGATGACCGGCTTCTGCCTCGCCGCCCGCCGCAGGGCGGCGGCAAACCCCCGCGGATCCTTGGCCCCCTCAACGTACATGGCGATGACGCGGGTCCCCTCGTCCCGGGTAAAATGCTCCAGGAAGTCCGACTCGTTGAGGTCCGCGGCGTTCCCGAAGCTGACCAGCTTTCGCAGGAAGACGCGGCGCTCCGCCGCCGCCAGGATGAAGTCCTGGGCGTTGCCCCCGCTCTGGCAGAGGTAGCTGATCCGGCCGCCCTCCCGGGGGATCATGCCCTCCAGTGAGATGCCGGCCTCCGGGCAGTGCACCCCCAGGCAGTTCGGGCCTATCAGGCGGACGCCCCCGCGCCGGGCCAGCTCCACCAGCCAAGCCTCCTCCCGCCGGCCTTCCGCAGTGCCCGACTCGCTGTAGCCGGAGGTGAAGAGGCAGACCACCTTCGCCCCGCTGGCCGCCGCGTCCTGCACCACCTCCGGCGCCAGGCGCCGGGCGACGGCGCAGACGACGTAGTCCACGGGCCCCGGCACGGCCTTGAGGCTGGGGTAGGCCTGGAGCCCCATGATCTGGCCGCCGCGCGGGTTGACGGGGTATATCGGCCCCGGGAAGCCGAACCCGCGCAGCGGGTCCAGGAACAGCCGGGATACCGGCGACATGGGGTTGGCCGAGGCTCCCACGATGGCGATCGACCGGGGGTGGAACAAATGCTCCAGGTCCAGCATGCTACCTCCCTTTCCAGGAAATGACGTGCTCGGCCCCGGCCGGACACGGGCCGTTGGCGCTCCAGGCACCGTCCAGCCCGCTCTCCCGGGCAGCCAGCTCGAAGTGGCACATGGCGATCCCCATGTCCACCAGCTGCAGGTCCGCGGCCTTCAGCAGCCGGCCGTAGCCCGGCGACCGCTTCAGCAGGAAATGGAAGGTGGCGGCATCCCCGGCCTTGATGATCCGCCAGGGCTGCATGTTGGAGGCCGACGGCGCCAGCCTGAGGCAGTCCAGGGCCACGGCGTATTCGCCCACCGCCTCCCGGCGGAGAGGCCGGTCCATGGAACCATCAAAGAACAGCGTCTCCCACGGCTTGCGCTGATCAGCCCCGACGAAGCGCCGCATCACCCGTTCCCTTGCGGGCCGGCTGTCACGGGCATATCCCACGGGGGTGATAGCGGGGATGACTTCGTCGCCGGATAGAGACAGCTTCTCGGCGAAGCTGGCCCTCTTGAAGGTGCCCCCCAGCCAGCAGGTGCCCAGCCCCAGGTGCGTCAGCTTGACCACCACCTGCTCCAGGCAGTACCCGACGTCCGGCATGGCGCCCGGGGCGTCGCGGACCACGGCGGCCACGTAGAGCCTGGCGCCGCTGATGAACCCGTAGGTGCCCAGGCTCCGCGCCTCGGCCTGCTCCATCTGCGTGAGGTCCACCAGGCCCAGCCGGACCGCATTGCCGAATGGTCCCCGGCCGTGCGCCTCGAGCAGCGCGCGGATGCTCTCCTTCACGCCCTGCTCGACCGGCCGGTCCGAGTACGCCCTGATGGAGGTGCGCCTCCTCATGGACTCTATCAGGTCACCCATTTGCTGCCTGCCACTCCACCCAGAA
>CALMBS010000402.1 GCA_937860285.1 uncultured Chloroflexota bacterium | reverse complement strand
CCGCGACATGAGGTACTGCGCGGCGGCCATAGCGCCGCAGGGAGAGCCGCTGGGCGTGGCCAGGGTGGCCCTTCCCATGACGGAGATCAACGGCGCCATGGGGCATGTCAACCTGGTGATCGCCGTGGGCGCCGCAGTCGCTGCCGCGCTCGGAATCCTGCTGGCGCTTCTCATAACCGGGATGACCGTCGGGCCCATCAAGAGGCTCACCTTCGTAACCAGGGAGATGGCCGAGGGGCGCCTGGACCAGGAGATCACCGCCGCGTCCCGGGACGAGGTGGGCGACCTGTCCCGGGCCTTTAACCGCATGGCCTCCAGGCTGAAGGAGGCCATGGGCCAGGTCACAGCCGAGCGCGACCGGCTGGCGATCGTTCTGGCCAGCATGGGCGACGCCATCTTCGTCCTCGATGGCGAGGGCCGGGTGACCATGACCAACGGGGCCGCGGACAAGGTGCTGCAGGTGCCGAGGGACTCAGCCATTGGCCGCCATTTCATCGAGGCCGTCAGGGACCACGAGATCGATGCCCTGGTGCAGCGCTGCCTGGCCGGCGGAGGGCAGCAGAGCGGACTGGTGAACATGAGGTCCAGGAAGGTGCTTCTGGGGATCATTGCCACCCCGTTTCAGGAGCAGGGCGGCTGTCTGGTCCTGGTCCAGGACCTGACCGAGGTGCGGAAGCAGGAGACGGTGCGCCGGGACTTCATGGCCAACCTCTCTCACGAGCTGCGCACGCCGATCGCGTCCATAAAGGCCCTGGGTGAGACGCTGCGCGACGGCGCCGTCCGCGACCCGGCGGTGGCCGCGGACTTCCTGGACAAGATCAACCTGGAAGCTGACCGTCTGGCCCAGATGGTCCAGGAGATGGGGGACCTCTCCCGCATCGAGAGCGGCGAAGCGCCGCTCCAGCGGGTTCCGGTGAAGATAGCTGACCTTGCGGCCCGGGTGGTGGACCGGCTCCGGGCCCAGGCGGACCGGGCCGGGCTGCAGATGGGGTTGGACGTCAACCCGGGACTCCCCGCGGTCTCCGCTGACGCGGCCCGGATCGAGCAGGTGCTGGTGAACCTGGTCCACAACGCCATCAAGTTCACGCCCCCGGGCGGGAAGGTCGACATTACGGCCAGGACTGAGGGCGACAGGCTGGTGGTCTCGGTCTCCGACACCGGGGTCGGCATCCCGGAGGACGACCTGCCCCGGGTATTCGAGCGTTTCTACAAAGCCGACAAGGCCCGCGCCGGCGGCGGCACCGGCCTGGGGCTGGCCATCGCCCGGCATGTGGTGGAGGCCCACGGCGGGCGCATCTGGGTGGAGAGTGAGGAGGGGCGGGGCGCCACCTTCAGCTTCAGCCTGCCGGCTTCCCCTTCAGGTCCCCCTTAGCGGGGCAGCGCCCTGCGGGGGGCCCGGCAGCACAGACCAGGCGCTATGTCTTCGTGGAAGGGGGGCGGCGCAGGGTCTCGAAGTCCCGGTTGTTCTGAGCGATGACAATGGAAACGGCCTCTACAATGGCCTGGTAGACCATCACGTGGAAGTCGAACTCGGTGTCGTCCCGGTGTTCCTCCAGGAGTGTCTGCATGAGACTGGAAAGGGGCTCCTTGGGTTTGATGCCGGTCACGTGGAAGTAGTCAGACATGTATCTCACGATGGCTTGCTCCACCTGCTTGGGCTGCATCCTCTTCTTGAGACGGTCTGCGGCTATGACCCTGGCATCTTGAATCATATCCAAGTCCTCCGTTTCCAGTTGGGGGCCATTATATCCCCAAGACACCCCATGGCAACAGTGCATTTAACCTCCTCTTAACCATCCGTTGAACCTGCCTTAAACCCGGACTGCTAGAGTTGAAGACAGGAATGAAGGAGGAGAGAGAATGAAGGTCAACTCAACCAGGAAATGGGCCTCACTGATACCGCTGGTCCTGCTGTTGGCGGGGCTGCTGCTGGCAGCCTGCGGGAAGCAGGTCTCGGGCACGGTCACCGTGGCCGGATCGACCACCGTCCAGCCGCTGGCGGAGCTGCTGGCCGATGAATTCACGGGCCAGAACCCGGACGTCGAAGTCACCGTCAGCGGCGGCGGAACCAGCGTGGGCATCACATCGGTGAGCAACGGCACGGTGGACATAGGGGCCGCTTCCCGGGAGCTCAAGTCCGACGAGCCGGCGCTGGTGGAGCACCTCCTGGCCAGGGATGGCATAGCCGTGGTGGTGGCGCCGGGCAACCCGGTCACCGGGCTGAGCAAAGTCCAGGTGAGAGACATCTTTGGCGGTGTCATCGGCAACTGGAAGGATGTCGGCGGGCCGGACCACGCCATCAACGTGGTAGTCCGGGAATCCGGATCCGGCACCAGGACCGCCTTCGAGGAGATGGTGATGGCCAAGCCGGAGCCGGCCGTGGCCTTAGCCAGCACTGCGCTGGAGCAGAACTCTAATGGCGGCGTGAAGCAGGTGGTGGGCGGCGACTCGTACGCCATTGGCTTCATCTCCTTCGGCTACATCGACGGCACGGTCAAGGCGCTGAGCATAGACGGGGTCGCGGCCACGGCGGATAGCGCCAGGAACGGGACCTATCCCATCGTGAGGCCGCTCTACTTCTTGACCAAGGCGGAGCCGGAGGGACTGGTGAAGGAGTTCATCGAGTTCTGCCTGGGCGAGGAGGGCCAGGCCATCGTGGCGGAGGAGGGCTACATCTCAGTCGACTAGCTGCTGCCCGGGAACCGGCAACCTGGAAATAACCCGGGGAGGAGCGCCCCTGCCGGGACGCCTCCCCGGCGGACCCTGTGAAGAAGATGAGAAAGCGATATCTGATCGACCGGGGCTCCCGCGGCGTGCTGCTCGTCTGCGCCACGGTGTCGGTGGCCGTGCTGCTGGCCATAGCCGTGTTCATATTCAAGGAGTCGCTCTCGGCGTTCGGCGAGATCGGCCTGCTGGACTTCCTGCTGGGGACGAAGTGGGACCCCAACCCGGTGGGCGACGCCAGCCCGTCATACGGCATCCTGGTCATGATAGTGGGCACGGTCTTGGTGACCATGGGAGCGCTCATCATCGCCATACCACTGGGCCTGGGCTGCGCCGTACTCCTGGCGGACGTCGCCCCGCACCGTTTCCGCCAGCTGCTGCGGCCGGCAGTGGAGCTGCTGGTGGGCATCCCTTCGGTAGTGTACGGGCTGGTGGGGCTGGTGCTCATTGTTCCCCTTATCCGACAGATCGGCGGGCCCGGTCTGAGCCTGGCCGCTGGAATCATCGTCCTGGCGGCGATGATAATGCCAACCATCGTCAGCATCAGCGAAGACAGCATAAAGGCGGTGCCCCGGGCCTACCGTGAGGGCGCTTTGGCGCTGGGGGCCACCAGGTGGCAGGCGATATGGCGGGTCGTCCTTCCGGCTGCCCGGTCCGGGATAGCCGCCTCGATCGTACTGGGCATGGGGCGGGCCGTGGGGGAGGCCATGGCCATGGTCATGGTCGTCGGCATGGCCAAGGCCATGCCCAACTCTCCACTGGACCCGGCCCGGCCTATGGCCCCCAGCATCGCCCTGGAGACCAACTACGCCAGCGGCACCCACCTGAGTGCGCTCTTTGCCATTGGAGTGGTGCTCTTCCTGTTCATCGTCATCCTCAACAGCGTAGCCATAGTGGTGTTCAAGAGGGGGGCACGTGCCTAGGATATCGCCCGGGCTCACGCAGAAGCTGGCCCTGGCCGGCATCTGGGGGACAGGGATCGTGGCGATGCTCATCCTGCTGGTGATCGTGGCCTACGTCCTGGTCAAGGGCGTGGCGGACCTGGACTGGGCCCTCCTGAGCACGGCGCCCAGGGGCGGCACGTCGGGGGAAGGCGGCATCTCCACAGTGATTGCCAGTACTTTCTACCTCATCGGGCTGACGATGGTCATCACGGTGCCCCTGGGGGTGGGCGCCGCCATATACCTCTCTGAGTACGCGCCTGACAACCGGGCGACGCGCCTCATCAGGTATGGCACAGAGGTGCTGGCCGGGGTGCCGTCGATAGTCTTCGGGCTGTTCGGCTTCGCCCTCTTCGTGACGGCGCTGCACTTCCGCTTCTCGATCCTGTCGGGGGCCCTGACCCTGGCCTGCCTGCTCCTGCCCACGCTGATTCGGACCTCGGAGGAGGCCCTCCGGTCTGTTCCGCACACTCACCGGGAGGCCGCCCTGGCCCTGGGTGCCACCCGATGGCAGACGGTGTGGCGGGTGCTCCTGCCGGCGGCGATGCCGGGCATCGTCACCGGCATCATTCTCTCCGTGGGCCGCGCCGTGGGAGAGACGGCCTGCCTCTTCGTGACCATGGGCGGCAGCACGGCCCTGCCCACCTCCGTGTTCTCAGGGGGACGGACCCTGTCCATGCATCTTCTGTACCTCGTCATGGACACCAACGCCTTCGGGAAGGCCCTGGCTACCGGATTGGTGCTGATCATAACGATAGTGGCCATCAACGCGGCCACCAACTGGTTGTCCCAGCGCTTCCGGGCCAGGATGACCGGAGGAGCCTGAGATGGGAGCCAGTGACGCCAAGATTGAGGCCCGGAGCTTCAGCTTCTACTACGGGAAGCGCCAGGCCTTGAAGGAGGTCAACCTAAGCGTCAGGGAGAATCAGATCACGGCGCTCATCGGTCCGTCGGGGTGCGGCAAGTCGACCTTCCTGCGGGCCCTGAACCGGATGAATGACACCATCATCGGGGCCCGCGCCGAAGGCCAGGTCCTGCTGGACGGCCAGGACGTATACGCCGCCGGGGTGGACGTGGTGGACCTCAGGAAGCGGGTGGGCATGGTCTTTCAGCAACCCAACCCCTTCCCCAAGACCATCTTCGAAAACGTGGCCTTCGGCCCGCGTGTCCTGGGCCTGGACCGCCAGCTGTCGCTGGACGAGGTGGTGGAGAAGAGCCTCCGCGCGGCCGCGCTCTGGGATGAAGTCAAGGATTCCCTGAGCAAGTCAGGGTTGGCCCTCTCCGGCGGCCAGCAGCAGAGGCTGTGCATCGCCCGGGCCCTGGCCACGGAGCCTGAGGTCCTGCTGATGGACGAGCCCTGCTCCGCCCTAGACCCGCAATCGACGCTGCGGATCGAAGACCTGATGGCGGAGCTGAAGGAGCGCTACACTATAGTCATCGTGACTCACAACATGCAGCAGGCGGCCCGCGTGTCGGACTGGACCGGGTTTCTCCTGCTGGGGGACCTGGTGGAGTATGACCGGACCGCCGAGCTGTTCAGCCGCCCCAAGGACAAGCGGACAGTCGACTATATTACCGGCCGTTTTGGCTGAAGGAGGGGAACCCATGCCGCATC
>CALMBS010000401.1 GCA_937860285.1 uncultured Chloroflexota bacterium | reverse complement strand
CGTTCTCAGGCGTCGAGCGCCGCCGCCTCGGCTTCGGGCCGCTCCGCCATCAGAATATGCTGGATGCCGGAGCGGACGGCGGCTTCCGCCGTCGGATGCACGCCGGACGCCATGGCGGGGGGCGTCCGGTGAGACCAGACCCGCCCCCTGGAAATGACACGCAAAAGCAACATAATCCCCTTGACAAGCCCCCCCCCCCGAAGCTATCCTCGATAATGACTATATACAGTCCTACTAGATATTAGTCTGTGCGTTGAGAAGTGATATGACATTGCCGGCCACTGCTCAAGCGCGTCTGCCTCCGCCGGATTCATTCACACATGTCACTTATCGCTTTCGTTGCCGCACCGGGTCAGGCAGATGATTAGGGAACTGACCCCCCTGCAACCTGCCTTCAATAGCAGGGTCTCATTAACGGAACCGGAGAGAGAACCATTGTCAGGACGAGACCCAAGGGACCCTCTGTACCTGCAATATCACATAGGAGCTATGCCGGCGACGTGGCGACGGGCCACCGACAGTCCACCGTTCACAAGCCCAGAACAGAGAGAGGCGTGATGAAAAGGTACTGGTGGTCGATCATGGCGGCAGTCTGCATCCTGGCGCTGGTTGTGGCCGGGGTCATCTTCATCCCGCCATTGTTCGAGACTGGGATGGATGATGACCCGTCGGTCATGATGGTACCTGCGCACTGGTGGAAGGCGGATCTCACCACCGAGCAAATGGAAACCATAGCCGGCTTATGGGGAAGAGCAGTAACCCCAACGCAGCTTCTGCAGGCGTTGTGGCCAGAAGTGCTGCAACAGATGCCTGAGGAAGCTATAACGGCCTGGGAGGGCGCCACGGTACACTGGCCACCTGGAGACTTCGGGGACTGGAATGCCGGCATTATCAGCGGTGGAGTGTACGTACCCCACGACGAGGGAACAACAAAGTACTCGTACTATCTGGGAAGCCCGGAGTTTGAGACGATAAGGGAGGATCCCAGCTGGGGCCTGACGGAGGACAGGATGTATCGAGTCTCGCTGTACACTGACGTCCCCGAGGGAGTCCCGTGATAAATCTGAGTGTGGGAAGGAGGTGGTCAACGCCAGGACACGACGCGGCAGCGCTTGATCCCAGCCCGGCTGAAGAGCAGACGAAACTAGCGAAGGAGGTTGCGACATGCACTTGACGAAGAGAGTCTCCGGCATTGCCATTACGACCCTCGTCATACTGGCCGTCTTCTCAGCCCTGCTGCCCGTGCAGAACGTATCGGCGGACTATTGGTACGGCGCCAATGCCCCCTACAGAGGGAGTTTCCCGAATGGAGGCTACGTCTATACGACTTCGTGGCAGAGCTCCACCCAGATATTCTACTTCCTGAAGGTGAGAGCTGAGGAATGGAAGAAGATCGACGGCGTATGGACGTTCAGGAAGGCAGCCGAGAACTCCGGGTATTCAATTAACACCATATCGTGTACTGCCAAAAAATGGGAGAGCGCACTGTATGAGTACTACTTCCAGAACAGGGCCAAGTTCTGGTACAACGTGGATGGGTCTTACACCTACGATTTTGAGCTCAGCAGTCCCGCGGTCAAGCTCTAGCACCTGAATGGGCACAGCGTGATCAGCCAACAGGCCCCGATAGGCTACCCAGCCAAATTCTCTGGGCAACAAAGGGGGTGTTCGACCTGCTGTCTCTGAACGCCTGCATGGGTGTGGTAGCCGCCGGCGGCTACCGTAGGGCGCCACGGCGTGTCGCCATCCTCGTGCTGTGCTTCCTTGTCTGGGCTATCGTGTCGTATCCGGCCTTCATCGTCACACCTGCCGAGGCAGAGACTGGAGGTCAGGGGACTGCCAGCTCCTCGGTTACCTGTCTGCAGAGACTGGGCTTGAGCGGCACCATAACCAGCGACGTGGTTGTCGGCCAACTGAC
>CALMBS010000400.1 GCA_937860285.1 uncultured Chloroflexota bacterium | reverse complement strand
AGGAGGCACCCCAGCCCGGCGCCGGCCACCAGCGCGCCCAGGAACGCCAGCATCAACCTGGTCCTGGCGGTCAGGTGGGTGGTCTTCGATGGTGGCGTCACTATGCGCCTGCCATGCCGGAGGCTATGGCCGCCGGCGCCACCTCCGCCTGGAGCGTCACGAACTGGTCTTCCCGCTGCACCTGCACGTCACGCAGTCCATGCGAGAGGAGGTCCTGCATGTCGGGGGCGATCTGGCCGGCGCCCTCCGCCGCCGCCGCCGGGTCGGCGTACTTCCGGACCACGGTCAGCCTCAGGGTGGCGTCGTCGACCCTCTGCAGGGACTCCCCGTGGGCCAGAATGGGGTTGTCGAGGGCCAGGGCGGCGACCGACATGTCCAGGCCGGCCGGCAGCCGTTCCACTACCCCGGCCACGTCCGGATGGACGGGGAGCGAGTCCTCGCCTTCGACCATCACCTCGAGGCAGTCGATGACGCTGTCCCGGTAACCGGCCACCAGGACCCCGTTCAGGAGGGCCACCCAGTCCTCCAGGCCGGCCGCCGCGCCCTGCCAGACCTCCTCGCCGAGGTACGCCGCGCGGACGTAGTCCCGGGCCCCCAGCTCCTCCCGTACCCGGTCAGGGTCGAACCTTCCCTCAAGCAGGAACAGGGACAGCCCGGCGCAGGCCATCTGGTCCACGTCATCGAAGTCAATGCCGTAGTCACCCAGGAGCCGGAAGGCGTCACGGTATCCGGCATAGATCCCCTGGAAGTGGTCCCTCAGGGCGGCGGCGTCGAGGAAGACGCAGCCCGTGGCGGCGCACGCCCGGGGCACCCGGTCGACCAGGCCCTTGGCGGCGCCGTCCTCGGCCGGGAGACTGGCATGCTGGCCGCAGGCCGGCCCGGTGATGAGGGCCACGGCCAGCATCAGGAGGAGGACCGCTGTGCGGCAGGCTGCCGCTGCAGTGCGTTCTATCATAGCATCACCTCGGGAATCGTTTCAGTCAGGCCGGGCGGCGCAGTCCTCTGCCCATCGGACCAGGGACTCCACCAGGGAAGCGGGGTCGTCGGGGGAGCCGCTGACCTCGATGGCCGCTGAGCGGGGAAGCTCGCCGGGGCCGCGCGAAGGGTAGAGCTTCAGGCCGCGCGCTCCCGCGGCGGGATTCGCCGGGCCCGGGGACCCGGGGTCCTCCTCCCCTCCGTCCGGCGCCGGATCCGCGGGCAGGTCCGCGGCCGCCCCGGCGCTGCTGCGCAGCACTTCGTACCCGGACTGGTCTCCGAAGAAGGCTACCGGCAGGCCTTCCTGGAGCCGCTGGCTCACATAGCTCGTGACCGCGTCCGCCGCCCGGGCGTAGTAGTCACCGTCGACGAAAAGGGCGGCCGTGCCGGCGGTCGGGGGGAAGGGCGTCTGGGCGTCCAGGAGCGCCACCCTGTCCAGATGGTCCGGGCTGAGCGCTTCTCGGAGTGTGGGAGTCAGCCCGTCCGCGGCCGCAGGCGCCCGGCCGTCGTCCGGGGAGCAGTCGCCGGATGCCAGGGTGGCCAGGATAGCCATCACGGCCATAACGCAGACCGATAGTCCGCGCCGGGTCCTTGACTTCAAGTTGGGTATCACGATGCCTTTCCTTTCTTGATGGGGCCCCCTCCCCTTTCTGCGGAAGGGGGCCCGATTTCGCCGCTTTCGGATGCCGTGATGGGCTAGAGGCCGGAGACCTGGCGGGTCCAGGAGGCCCAGTGCCATTTGTCCCCGTACCAGTGGTACTGCTTCCACTGGCTCTGGAACTTCTCGTAGTGGGAGGCCGGGCCGTCGGAGGCGGCGTGCTGGTAGGTGAACCCCGAGCTGTCGGCCACGAAGGTGCTGGTGGCCGTGGTGGAGCTCTTGCCGATGCTCCACTTGTGCCTGGTGTAGCCGCCGCCGAGGTCGCTGGAGTTGCTGCAGGTCACGTCGGGCTGCGAGTAGCCCTGCGAGTAGGTAGCACTCAGGCCCACCCCCTTCTCGCTTCCGGTTACTCCCAGGGAGTAGGACGTGCTCACCTGGCCGACGGTGCTGCTGGGGCCGTAGCGGAGGAGCGTGTTGCGGGGCTGGTAGGTCTTGACGTTGCAGTACTGGTAGGCCCACTCGTTCTTCCAGTTCTGCCCGTACGCCGCCTGGCCGCTCATCTGCTCGTACCTGATCTCGGCGCTGATGTAGTCGAACGAAGCGTTTCCGTCGTTGCCCAGCCGGTAGTAGTAGCGGTCGATGCACATCTTGCCGTAGGGCTCCACGCTATCCCCGCTGTACAGCCGAAACCATGCCCTGCGCTGCCAGCTGGCGTCGGCCTGGACCTTCGCGGGTTGCTCCGCCTCTGCCAGCCACCGGCGGACGCCGGACATCGCCGAGCGAAGGTCCGTGCTGCCGCCAACCACCCGGAATCCGTTGAAGACCGGCTGGCCGTCGGGTCCGGGAGTGAGCTTCAACGCCCCGATCTCCGCCGCCGGCTTCGCCGACGCATTGGCGGCGCCCTCGACGGGCCCGCCCAGGGTCAGGCTGAGGCTGTTGATGTCGCCTCCGATGAACACCACCGGGGTCCCGGCGCGGGCCTTCTCCCTGACGTTCTCCACGGTGTCTCTCGCGGCCTTGCGGTAGTAGTCACCGTCAACACAGAGTATCCTCCTGCCGTTGGTGGAGGGCCGGGGTGTCACCTGGTCCACCAGGGCGATGTCCCCGGAGCCCGTCCCCGCCAGGGCGGCCCTCACACTGACTCTGGAGACGCCGGAGGCCGGCGCCGCCCGGGCCGTCTGGGGCCGTACGGCCGCCAGGCCCGCGGCCAGGACCGCCAGGGTGAGCAGGACGGCCAGAAGCCGTCGTGGTAGAAAAGCTGCTGCCATAGTCTGCTATCTCCCTTCGTGATAATGAAGTATTGGCCCGATGTCGCCGTGGTGTGGAACCTCTCGCCGGGCTATCACCCCCCTCCCTCGCCGCCGGCCCGGGACCCGGAGCGGAGCCGCAATGCCGGCGTTCAGCCGCCATGGTGACGCCGTGTCGCGCGCAATGCTCCGGACCCGTGCCGGCCCTGATTGCTGCTGCCGACGGGCTGCCAGGCCTTGGTAGCGCTGACCGCTGTCCGGTTGCAGCCCGCCCCCTCTGCACCATCGAGGATACCATGCGGGGGGAGGTGTGTCAAGTAGGAGTAAATCGTATAGGGAATGTATGCCGCGCGCAGCACACCCCGGAATGGGTCACGCCGCGGCGTGCTCCGCCCTGCTCAGCGGGCTGGTGTGCTGTCAGTGCCGAACGCGACCTCCGGCGACGGAGCGGCGGTCTAGGCGACCTCCGGCTCGATCAGTCCGTAGTTCCCGTCCTTCCGGCGGTAGAGGACGTTGAACGAGTTGTTGTCGGCATTCAGGAAGATGAAGAAGTCGTGGCCCAGCAGCTCCATCTGCACGGAGGCCTCCTCCACGGTCATCAGCTTGACCGGGAACCTCTTGGCCTTGACCACGATGTCGGAGGCCCGCTCCTCTTTCACCACATCCTCGGCGGCGGGTTCGGCCGGGGACTCCAAGGCCTTTCTCTGCCTGGCGGCCCTTCTGCCCTTGAGATAGAACTTGCCCTTGAAACGCTCGATCTGCTTCCGGATGACGTCATCGGCAGCGTCGATGGCGGCGTAGACGTCCGTCTCCCTCTCCTCCGCCCTGATCAGCGTGCCGTTGCTCTTGACTGTGACCTGGACAACATACCGGTTGGTGGGGGACCTGCCGTTCTCCTTTGATATCTCCACTTTGGTCTCGACTATGGACGGCAGCAGGTGGCCCAGCTTGCCCATCTTCTTGGTGACATAGGCTTCCACAGCCTCGGAGAGTTGCAGTTTCTTGCCCCTGATGTCCAGTTCCATGTTTCCCGTCCCTCCTTGTGTTGTCGCTGAAGGCCTGGTTGTTTGTGAAACCTGGAAGCCGTGCGGGTGCGTTTCCGATCAACGCTAGTTGCCGTAGAGAAGAAGACAGTCCAAAAGCTCGCCGTGGCGGATGGGATGGATCATTGTGCCATCAATATAAGGTGAGACCCTACTGCTGTCAATAAGGCGGCCGGACGTTCGTGGCCGGCATCACCGCTGCCCCGGCTACACGTGCACGGCTTCCTTGCCGGACCTGCGTCCGGACGAAGGCTTCCTGGGGGTAGTCTCGCTGTGGTCCGCCGCGGACCGTGCGTCTCGAGGCGTCCCTTTGGCTGCCGGCTCGGCGGACCGTTTGGCAGGCTTCCTGGCCGGGGGCGCAGCTTTGCCGGTGGACGCTCCCGCCCCGGCTTCGCCGGACGTGCGGCCCCTGGCGCCGCCGGACGAGGGGCGCGATGGTGCCTTGGCGGCGGTCTTGCTCTTCTCCGGCGCCGGTCGGCGCTCCTCCTTCTCTCTCTTCGCTTCCGGTGTGGGGGCCTTGCCGCGGGACGCCTCCCCGGTGTGCGGGCGCTTCTTCTTCGGTGCCGGCGAGGGTTCGTCAGCGGATGGCGCAGGCGACTCTCCCATCGGCTCGGATGATGCGGCTTCGGCCGCCTCGGGTGAGGCCTTCCCGCGTCGGGCCGGCCGCTTCCTGGCGGCGGCAGGCGGCGCTTCGCCGGCCGGGACCGGGGCCTCGGCGGCGGCGTTCGGCGCCTCCGGCACGGCCTCGGGCTCTTCGCCGGCCGGGGCCGGCTCCTCCGCCAGCGGCGCCGTGACGTCCGGCAGCGGCGCTGATGAGTCGGCTGGCCGGGCCGGCACTTCGGCCGGGACCGGGGCCTCGGCGGCGGCAATCGGCGCTTCCGGTACGGGCTCCGGCGGTTCATCGGTCGCGGCCGGGACCTCCGGGACCGGTGCCGCCGCATCCGTTGCCGGGGCTGACGCATCGGCCGCGGCGGGTGCCTCCGCTGCCGGCTCTGCCTTCAAGGGGGCATCAGCCGGGACCTCGGGCGGGGCATCGGCCAGGCTCTCGATCACCTCGACGATGGACATCTTCCGGTTCTCCGGTGCCTCGGCCCGGTTCGCGGTATCGGCCCGGGACGTCTCAGGAGGGGTGGCATCGGCTGCCAGCGAAGCGGGAGGCAACCCCTGGCCGGAGTCGGCCGAGGGGTCGGGCAGCGTTGATATCGCCAGCGGCGTGCGGGTGAAGTCGTTCACAGGCGGCAACCCGGCGTTGGCCAGCAGGGCCGTCAGGACCTCGCGCCAGTGCACGTAGATGGCCCAGTGGCCCTCCCTCGGGAAGAAGCTGGCACGGCAGTGGGGGATGGCGCCGGCCAGGCGCTTCCCCATGGCCACCGGCGTCTCGGTGTCGCTCTCGCCGTGCCACAGGAGCACCTCGGCCTTGATGGCGCCCGGCTGGAAGCCCCAGGGCTGTGACAGAAGCTTCAGCTCCAGGGTGACTCCATCGGTGCCGCTCCGGATGGCCTCTCTGAAGTCGGCCGTAAGCATGGCCTTGACCCCGGGCACCAGGGCCCGGGCGGGCTCGGAGTCGCGGAGCCCTTCGAGCTGCGACTTGAAGTAGGCCTCGGGGTTGTCCCTCCACAGGTTGCACATCAGGCCGGTGCCCAGCTTGGCCAGCGGCGAGAGATGGCGATCGAGGTTGAGGAACACGTGCCCGATGCCGTGCATGCCCCTGGTTATCTCCGGGTCCCCCATCGGCGCGACGCTGCTCACCACACCGATGCCGGTCAACCTGTCCGGGATGCTCAGGGCGCAGGCCACGGCGTAGGCCCCGCCGCCGGAGTACCCCAGGACCGCGAACCTGGTCAGGTGAAGGGCGTCCGCGAGCTGTAGCACGTCGTCCGGCCAATCGAGGATCTGGCGGCCGGGCTTGAAGTCCGAGCGCCCGAAGCCCGGGCGGTCTATGGCGATGATGCGGGCCCTGACCGCGGCGGCGATGGACTCATCGGGGTGATGAAAGAGGCGCGACCCCGGCGTGCCGTGGAAGAAGAGGACGGGCCTGCCATTGGGGTCGCCGTATTCCGCGTAGGCCAGCCGCCGGCCATCACGCAGTCTGACGTCACCCTGAGGCAAGGACGATGGTCTGGTCTCCAACATTCTCCTCCCTCTGATCGTCCCGGTACCAGAGACCGGCACCACGATTGTACGGATGACCGGTCACAGTCATGTCTCACAGCCGAACCGTAACCTTGCAAAGCCCTCTCAAAGACGTGGCTTCCTCTCGCTCAGGGCTGACTGATCGCATACGAAGGATTGTGTGCGGTGTTGCCCGCGGCCCGCGCCGGGCCCTCCGCGAGGAAGGCCGGCAAGGGCTTGGACGGGCGGCCGGCGAAAGGGATATATTGGCCCCGGGGAGGTGCGCCGATGATGAGAGATCTGGTGCTGAAGAACAGGAGCTACCGGAGGTTCTACCAGGACCACCGCGTTGAGGCGGACACCGTCCGGGATCTGATCGACATGGCGCGGGTATGTGCCTCGGCCATGAACCAGCAGCCGCTGAAGTACGCCTTCACCTGCGAGCCCGGGAGGAATGCGCAGGTCTTCCCCCATCTCACTTTTGCCCGCCAGCTGAAGGACTGGGGCGGTCCCGTGGAGGGGGAAAGGCCGGCAGCCTACATCGTGGTCCTGGGCGACACCCGGGTCATGCGGTCCTTTGGCTGCGACCACGGGGTCGCGGCGCAGACGATCCTGCTGGGCGCCGTGGAGAGGGGCCTGGGCGGCTGCATGCTGGCCTCGGTGGACAGGGAGGGTCTGCGGCGGGCGCTGGGGATACCGCCGCACCTCGAGATTCTGCTGGTGTTGGCGCTGGGGAAACCCAGGGAGAAGGTGGTCCTGGAGGACGTGAAGCCCGACGGCGACTGCGCCTACTGGCGCGACGGCGAAGGAGTGCACCACGTGCCGAAGCGCCGCCTGGAGGACATCATCGTGGCCTGTTCTCGGGGTGACGGTGGCATCACGGAGCGGATATGACGGAGGCGTCCGGGGGTATGATGTCATCAGGCCCCCGGGTGGCTGCGGGTGAATGCCCGCATTCGCCGGGCGCCTCTCCGGGGCTGGCGCCGGCGGCGCCGATGACGCGTGCGGCTGAAGCTTTGAATGAGGCGTAAACGCTCTGCCCGGCCTTCAACCCCAGTTCCTCCGCCGACCGTCGGGTGACCAGGGATACAAGGGGGATGCCGCAGTCGATCTGCACCCTGACCAGGGGCCCGGACAGGGTGGTAAGAGTCACCCGGCCCGGGAGCGAGTTCCGGGCGCTGGTGGACGCGGGCTCGATAGAGATGGTGACTTCCTCTGGCCGGATGCAGACGTCGACGTCCTCGCCCGGGCAACGGTGGGTCACCACCTCCAGGGTCTGCCCGTCCACATCGACGCGGGCCAGGCCTCCCTGGCCGTCCGCGATCCGTCCCCGGAGGATGTTCTCCACCCCCACGAACCGGGCCACCCTCAGGTCACCTGGCGCATAGAAGATGTCCTCCGTCCTTCCCACCTCGATCAGCTCGCCCCCCATCATCACGCCTATCCTGGTGGCCAGGCGCTGTCCCTGGGCCATCTCATGAGTGGCGATAACTATGGCCATGCCGTGGTCCCGGTTGGCCTGCAGTATCAGATCTTCGATCGTGTTCAGGCTCACCGGGTCGAGATTGGCCGTGGGTTCGTCCAGCAGCAGCAGCCGCGGGCCCGTGATCAGGGCGCGGGCCAGGGCTACCTTCTGGGTCTCTCCTCCGGACAAAGTGCGTGCCCTTCGTTTCTGGTAGCCGTCCAGGCCTACCGTCTTCAACATGGCGTTGACCCTGTCCGGGATGGCCTTCCTGTCCGATCTCCTCACCCTCAGGGGATAGGCCACGTTGTCGTAGACGCTGGCGTCGAAGACCACGGGCTTCTGCAGCACCATGCTGATCTGGCGCCGCACCTGGGTTCTCATTCGCGGTGAGACCTCGCGCCCGTCAAAAGACACACTGCCGGAGGCGGGCCTGTCGAGGAGGTCCATGATCCGGAGCAGCGTCGTCTTGCCGGAGCCGGAAGGGCCGATGATGGCCAGCATCTCGCGTTCTTGTACGGCCAGGGAAACGCCTCTGAGCGCCTCTGTGGCGCCGAAACGCTGGGTCAGGCTGGAAGCTTCAATCAAAGACATCAGCGCCTCTGCTGCACCAGGTTCACCATGACCGCTATGACCAGTGCTACGCACAGCAGTATGATGCCCAGGGCCAGGGCCAGGGAGAAACTCCCCCTGTTGTACTCCAGAGTGATGGCGGTGGTGAGGGTGCGGGTGTAACCGCCCAGGTTGCCGCCGAGCATCATGGCCGCGCCGACCTCGGAGATGGCCCGGCCGAAGCCCAGGATGAAAGCGGCCCCCATGGCAAATCTGGCCTCCTTGAGTATGGCCCAGATGGCCTGGAGCTGGCTGGCCCCGAGGGACAGAGTGGTGTCCTTGATGGTCTTGTCCACGCTGCTCAGGGCGGAGATGGTCATCCCCGTCATAATCGGGGAAATGAGGATGGCCTGTCCGATGACCATGGCCGTGGGTGTGAAGACCAGTCCCAGTGACCCCAGCGGGCCGGCCCGGGAGATGAAGGCGTATATCAGAAGGCCCACGCACACCGTCGGCAGGCTG
>CALMBS010000399.1 GCA_937860285.1 uncultured Chloroflexota bacterium | reverse complement strand
CAGGGGCGGCATCCTCTCGCCCCAGTTCCTCTCCAGCCCCTCGAGGGCGATGCACCGGTTGTACTTCACGTGGACCTTGTTCTCATTGATGATGGTGAACACGCCGTCGAACAGCCCGGCGTTCTTGCCCCTCATGATGTTGTCCAGGGGCAGCTGGAGGCACTTCATGCACTCCAGCACCGTGGCCGGATAGCCGTCCTTGTCCATCTTGACGTTCCCCAGCTTGCCGTACCGGGGGTTGACCTTCTTGCCCATCTTCTCCCAGGAGGCCAGCTCACACTCGTTGGCGGCATCGAAGCCCCACCTGGCCCTGACTTCGTCGTACCACATGCCGCTCAAGGTGATCCAGGCATGCTGCCAGATGTTCATCAGCTTCATGAGGAATTCCTTGGACATGTCGTCAAAGGTCAGGTTGGGGTTCCAGGGGCCGCTGAGGTCATCCAGCTCCTTCTTGCCGGTAATCTCCTTCTTCAGGGCAGCCACCAGGTCCGGTCGCTCTTTCTTCAGTTCTTCCAGGGTCAGCTTTTCCAGTGCCATGTTATCTCAACCTCCTTAGCAGAATGGGGTACTCTTGCCCGCCAATTCTGACTCTACCAGCCGCAGGTTTCACGGTCAATAAGGAGCCGAATAGATCGTATGGGACAGCCTGGCGTCTGGCACGTACAGTGCTGATCAGATCAGAGCGGGCAGGATACAGGCGGAAACGCCGGGTGGCGTCCTCACTGGCGCTGGCGATCCAGACGGGGCCGGTCAAGGACGTCGGGAAGCGGCTCCGTCTTCAGGGCGATCTCCCGGAGCACGCCGTCGCGCAGCTTCCTCAAGAGGAGGTTGAGCTCATCGACCTCTGTGGCGGAAAGGGAGGACTTCATCACCCGGGAGCCGTACACGAAACCGGCCGACCTCAGCCTCTTGGCCAGGTCCTCCCCTCTCTGGGTCATCCGTATCTTGACCACCCGCTGATCGCCTACTCCCCTGACCTTCTTCAGGTGCCCCGCGCTCTCCATCCGGCCCAGGAGCTCGGAGACGCTCTGGGGGGAGCGGAAGGTGTAGGCCGCGATCTGGCTGGCGGCCAGCGGCGCCCTGCTGGCGGAGAGAATCATCAGGATGTCGGCCTGGGCCCAGGTCACACCGAGGTCGCTGAGCTCACCCTGCAGGTAACCCGACATGGCCTCCCAGGTCTGCTGCAGCAGCACCCACGTGTCGGAATAGGGATCGTCGAAATCCCAGTCATACATCCGTGACTTCATCTGCTGTCCCTTGCGGTTCCCGGCACCTTGTGCCCGCCTGTTGCGGGTTCCCCCCAACGTAACGATACCAGACAGGGTGAGCCCCGGCAAGGGCGCGAGGCCCGATGCCCGGTCGGAGGCGGGATGGTGTCAGGCTCCCGGGCGAGCACCGGACGGAGGTTCGGGGAGCAGTTTCTTCTCTTTGAGAAACTCGACGCACTTCGTGGCCAGGGTCTGGGGATCACCTTCCAGCAATCCGCCGGTGGACTTCTGGGTGGCGCCGCCCGACATGAGCTGTCTCATGCGCTCCGCAGCGGAGAGGCTGCTGTCCGGGGTGAACAGCTTCTTGCCCCGGGGCCTGGGGGGCCCCATGGCGACTACCTCGGTCCTGGGTGCCACTGAGGAGTCTCCGGGGGTCAGGCCGAGGGCCGCCAGATCATGGGTCTCAATCAGGTGGCGGGCGGCGAGCAGCTTGGCCCGCAGCTTGAGGTACCGGGGCCGGTTGATGCCGGTCTCGACCGTGAGCAGCGCGGGCAGCGGGACCTCCACCATCGCCTTGTCGCCGGCCTCCAGCTTCTTCCTGACCAGGGCCGTGCCCTGGCCGCTGACCTCGATCCTGTCCACCTCTGTGACCAGGGGCAGCTGGAGCTCGGCGGCGATGGCCGGGCCGGCCAGCCCGGCATTGGTGTCGGCCGCCCGTGCCCCGCAGAGTATGATGTCGTACTCCAGTCCCAGGACGGCAATCGCCCTGGCCAGCACAGTCCCGGTGGCGCCGGAATCGGCGGACCGGAGGGCGGGATCGCAGATGTGGATGGCCCGGTCAGCGCCTGACGCCAGGGCGACCCGCAGGGCGCCGGCCGCCTGGGCCGGCCCCAGGGTGAGCGCCGTGATGTGCCGGCAGACGCCCGCCTCCTTCATCCGGGCGGCCTCTTCCAGGGCCAGCCTGTCGTGGGGGCTTACCGTCCACGGCAGGCCCGGCAGAAGGATGGCATTGGCCTCGGTGTCCACCGGTATGGTGCCATCGGTGTCCAGGACCCATTTCACACAGACCAGAACGCGCATCTCGGTGCTCCGTTGGCCTCCAGCGTTCTCTCTCACATCGTTCACAGGCGCCAGGGCTACGCGCGGGCGCCTGCCGCCCGGGCCGGCTCAGCCGCCGCTGCGGTCGGGGCCGGCAGCGTCCTGGCCAGCTCACTGGTAATGGCCGGCACGATCTCCCGCAGGTCTCCCACCAGCCCCAGGTCCGCCATCTTGAAGATGGTGGCGCTCTTGTCGTTGTTGATGACGATGATGACCTTGGACTCCTTCATGCCGATAGTGTGGTAGTTGGAGCCGGATATGCCGCAGGCGATGTACAGCCTGGGCGTAACGGTCTTGCCCGTCTGCCCCACCTGCTTGGCGACGGGCACGAAACCCAGGTCGACGGCTATTCTGGAGCCCGCGGTCACGCCGCCCAGCGCCTCGGCCAGACGGTCCAGGAGGGCGAAGTTCTCCCGGCTGCCGACCCCCTTTCCGCCCGAGACGATGATCGGCGCCTCTTCCACGCTCATGGTGCGGGGATCGCCCTTCTCGATGCGCAGCGTCCTGGCGCAGGGCGCTGCGGGGTCCGCTCTGGGAGTGACATTGACCGTCAGCGGCTGCCGGGCCCCACGGGCCCGCTTGACGTCGAAGGTGCCCGGCGCGGCTGTTACTATCTGGGGGCGCGCCGTGGTGAAGACCACCTTGGCGCTGGTCTTGTTGGTGTGGGCCGGCAGGGTGCACTGCAGGCGGCCATCGTCAGTGAAATCCAGGGACAGGCAGTTGGGGGCCAGGCCCGTCTTCAGGGCCGCTGCCAGCCGCACTGCCATCTCCCGGCCGAAGATGGAGGTGCTGCAGAGCAGTATCCCCGGCTTCGCTTCCCGCACCATCTCGGACAGGGCCTGGACGCGGAGCTCGACGGTCTCCTCCAGGCCGGGGCCGTCCACCAGCATCAGCCGGTTAATCCCGGAATCCCGGAACTTGCCTGCCAGCCCGGCGGGGATCCCGGTGCCAATGAGCACCGCGACCAGCTCCTGGCGCAGCTTGTCGGCCAGCCGCTTCCCTTCGCTGGCCAGCTCCAGGGAGACGTCAGCCAGCTCCCCTTCACTGTGCTCCGCCAGGACCCATATCCCTTTGTCCGCTGATGTCGTCATGGCCTTCCCCAGCTTAGCATCCCGTTCAACCCGTCGCGTCCCTGGCCCTTTCGGAAAGATGGGAGCGCTGGAGTCCGGTCGGTTCCCAGCGCTCCCATCGGGACCTTGCCTGTGCTCTGTCCTCCTTCGTCCGGAGGCGGCGCCGCGTCCTAGATGGCCCGGCCCACCCTCGAGGCTTCCAGGGTGGCGTCGGGGAGTCTCCTCACGCCGTTGCAGTCGCCGACTCTGTGAAGCTCTTTCACCTGCCCCTTGAGGGCGTAGTAGAGGGCGCTGTCCTCTTGTCCGCCATAGGCGATGATGAGGGTATCGACCCCCTCGATGCGCTGGTCCTGCAGGGTGTAGACGTTGGAGATGACCACGGTGTTGCCGCTGACTTCTCGGACCTTGTGAAGAGGAGTGAAGGTAACACCGTTCTGGTGCAGCCGGGTGTAGATGGCCATGCGGGTGGGGGCGTCGGTGTGGATCCCGGCGAAGTACTCCTCCGTGACCACCTCCACCTTCTTCCCCTGCTGGGCGGCCCAGTCGGCCACCGTCAGGGCCTCCATGTTCTGCTCTCCGGCCCACACCACCACGTTCTCGCCGACCTTGGCCTTGCCCAGGAGCACGTCCCGGCATTCGGCGACGATGGGCGAATTGAGTCCGATGACCCGCGGCGGCATCCAGGGGATGGACCCGGTGGCCACTACCACCGCGTCCGCATCCATCTTCTTGACCATGTCCGCGGTGACCTCGGTGTTGAGGTGCACGTCGACCTTGAGCAGCTTCATCTGGTGGGTGAACCACCGGGGCGATTCCAGGAAGCCGTCGCGGCCCGGGGCCTTGGCAGCGATCAGCAGCTGCCCGCCCAGCTCAGGGCCCTTCTCGTACAGGGAGACCTGGTGGCCTCGCACCGCCAGCACCCTGGCGCACTCCAGTCCGGCCGGACCTCCGCCGATGACGATGACCTTCTTCTTGGTCTTCGCCGGTACGGGCTCCAGCCAGCCGGGAATGTACTCGCGGGTCACTTCGGCGTTCATGGCGCAGCGTATGGGCATCATTTCGGCCGCGTTCTTGATGCAGCCCTCGTTGCAGCCGAGGCACTTGCGGATCTCATCCACCCGGCCCTCCCTGGCCTTGTTGGGCAGGTCGGGATCGGCGATGGTGGCCCGGCACATGTTCACCAGGTCGGCCTGGCCCGAGGCCACGATCTCCTCGGCCTGGGCGGGGTCAATGATCCTGCCCCTGGCCAGCACTGGTATCTTCACCACCTTCTTGATGGCCGCGCCCATGTACACGAAGGAGTTCATGGGGAAGTACATGACCTCGGCCATGGCCCACTGGGACCGGTAGGTGGAGGCGGTCACGTCGATGAAGTCGACCTTGCCCGACTTGGTCAGCACCTGGATGATCTCCACCATGTCGTCCAGGGTGTAGCCGCCCTCGATCAGCTCGTCGCCGGAGACGCGCAGGGCCAGGGTGAAGTCCTTGCCCACGCCTTCCCTGACCGCATCGATGACCTCGAGGGGGAACCGCAGCCGGTTCTCCAGGCTGCCGCCGTACTGGTCCTTCCTCAGGTTGAAGAAGGGCGAGATGTACTGCTGCAGCATGTAGCCGTGGCCGGAGTAGATCTCGAACCCGTCATAGCCCGCCTCGCGGCTTACCTTGGCGGCGATGACCCAGTGTTCCTTAAGCTCCTTGATTTCCTCCACAGTCATCGGGTGGGGCATGCCCCAGTTCCTGGGTTGCGGCAGTGCTGATGAAGACCAAGTGGTGAGGCCGGGACCGCGGCGCGGGAAGTCCTGGGAGCCCTGGTTGCCGCCCTGAACGATGATCTTGCCGCCGAACTGGTGCACCAGGTCGGCCGCCTTCTTCAGCTCCTGGACCGAGTTCTTCTGGTTGAAGACGTTGGCGCCGCAGCTCTTCGCGTGGAAGCCCAGGCCCTCGGTGATGATGAGGCCGATGCCTCCCCTGGCCTTGGTGGCCCAGTACCAAGCCAGCTTCTCGCCCGGCAGGTTGGTGTGTTCCTCGCGGATGAACGTGCCGTGGCCGGTGCTGCAGATACGGTTCCTCAGGGTTATCGTCCCCACCTTGATCGGGGAGAAAAGGTTCTTGAATTGCTCCGCCATCACTTCTTCCTTTCTCTACTTGGAGTCTTCGTTTGGTGTTTGCGATTCCGCCTTCTGGCGTGGCGAACGTTTGCGGGGCCGCCTTAGCCTGAGACTACCATTGCCTCTGGTGACGGTCAATAAGGAGCCGAATCAATCCTGTGCGATTGGGATGTGCCGTCCCTGCTGCCCGCCGGACTTCCGGGCCACCAGCACCGTGGTCTCCCACTCCAGGACGGGCTCTCCCTTCTGGTTCGTCATCGCTATTTCGAACCGGGCAATGCCGCGGTCCGCCTTGGTGCGCGACTCCCGCTTGAAGACGCATGTTGAGGTGGCTACCAGGCGGTCGCCCGGCCGGACCGGGTGGGGAAACCGCACCTTCCACTCGGAGCCGCCGATGGAGAGGGTCCCCGGGTCCAGCTCGTCTATCAGGGCATTGGCCACCGCCATGGTGTACACCGCCGGGGCGATCAGCCCTCCGTGGGCCGATCCCTTGGCCGCCTCGGCGTCGGTATGCATGGCCAGGGGGTCCCACCGGCCGGCGTAGGCCAGCAACTCCCCTTCCGGAACGACGTAGGCTTTCGTCGTCCGCGGTTGATTCAGCGGTATGTCATCGAAGGTCCACCATGTTGCCATATGCTGCCTGTGCCGGCGGCCGGCAGAGTCGGCTAGGCCTCGGGCAGTCCCAGGCCGAACCGGCCCGCGATGTGGTTGCGGGCGATTTCCGTGGTGCCGCCCAGGAGGGTGGCCGCCACCGAGCTCAGGTAGGCGTGCCGGAGCCTGCCGCCCAGCTGCACCCACCTGGAGTCCTCGTTCAGCTGGCCGTAGAGCCCCAGTATCTCCTGGCCGGCCTGGGCCACGCGCTGGTAGGTCCTGGCGCCGTATATCTTCATCTGGTTGCTCGGCTTCACCGTGTTCATGCCCTTGGAGGCCATCCAGTTGAGCTGGTCTCCCAGGCCCATGCCGATCTCGGCTTCGATGGCCAGCTGCCCCAGCTTCGTCCTCACCGCCGGGTCCTGGCTGAGCGGTTTCCCGTCAACCACCGTTTTCTGGCAGTACTTCACCAGCTGGTCCAGGTAGCGCCGGCTGTTGTGGAGGGCGTACAGCCCCGATGACCGCTCCGCCCCAAAGGCATACATGAGGATCTGCAGCCCGCCGTTCTTCTTTCCCAGCAGGTCCTCCTTGGGCACCCTGACGTTATCGAAGAAGACCTCGCAGAAGGGCCGCAGGCCGGTCATGGTGGCTATCTGGCGGATGCTGATGCCGGGGCTGGACAGGTCCACCAGGAAGACGCTGACCCCCCGGTGCTTCTCCGGCCCGGTCCGGGCGTAGACCACCTCCCGCTGGGCATGCTGGGCTCCGCTGGACCAGATCTTCTGCCCGTTAAGGACGTAGCAGTCGTCCTGCTCCACGGCGGCCAGCTGCACGTTGAACGTGTCCGAGCCGGCATTGGGCTCGCTCATGCCGATGGCCCACTTGACCTCGCCGCGCAGTATGGGCGGGACGAGGCGCCGCTTCTGCTCCTCCGTGCCAAACTGCAGGATGAGGTCCGCCTCCACCAGGCCTACGTCGCATCCCGGGCAGCCCCGGTAGGCCAGCTCCTGGAGGAGGACCATCTCCTTCATCAACGGGGCCCCCTGCCCCCCGTACTCCGGGGGATAGGTCAGGCCTATCCAGTGCCGCTCCCCCAGCCGGCGCCAGTTCCGCAGCGACAGCTGGTACACCTCCTCGTTGGCCTCCTCCTCGGGGCCCGGATCAACCCCCAGCCACCCCGCGGGGACCGATTCCGCAATGTACTGCTGCACCTCTTTCAGGAAGGCGGTCTCTTCGTCCGAGTAGCGAAAGTCCATTTGGCCCCCTTCTATTTCACCAGCTTCTGCTTCTTCACCTTCTCGATGACCCTCTTGGCGCTCTCG
>CALMBS010000398.1 GCA_937860285.1 uncultured Chloroflexota bacterium | reverse complement strand
GAGGCCGGGGTCAAGTTCTCCACCATGACCTCCGCCTACCTGGTGGTGGTCGTCTTCGGGGTGGGCACCGACTACTGCCTGTTTATTGTATCCCGGTACCGTGAGGAGCTGCAGGACAAGGACTACGTCGAGGGGCAGAACGAGGCCATGGCGCGGATCACGCCCGTAATCGGCGCCAGCGCCATCACGGTGATCGTGGCCCTCCTCTCGCTGGGCGTATCCAGGCTGGGCATCAACCAGACCAGCGGGTACGCGCTGGCCATCGGGGTGGCCATCACGCTGCTGGCGGCCGTGACTCTGGTCCCGGCCCTGATGTCCCTGTTTGGAAGGCACCTCTTCTGGCCGGTCAAAGTCAAGGCGGTCCCGAAGGTCAGGCGTTTCGGCTGGCGGGTCATCGGCCGGTGGGTGAGCGCCCGCCCCTTCCTCATGGCGGTGCCCATCGTCGTGCTGCTGCTCGTGCCCTACGCGGGGCTCCCCGGCTTGAAGACCTCGGTGGACATCATCGACCAGCTGCCCCAGAGCATGGACTCGGTGAAGGGCTACCGGGTGCTGTCGGAGCACTTCGACATGGGGGAGCTGTGGCCTTCGTATGCCGTCATCGAGCAGAAGGACGGCAACATGACCAGCGCCGAATCCCTGCAGGCGATCGGCGAGCTGGCGCAGAGAGTCGAGGCGGTTGAAGGCGTCTCGCGGGTGACCTGCTACGCCACACCGGCGCCGGAGCTGTCGGGCCTGGCGGCCCAGATGCGGACCCTCAGCGGCGCGCTGGCGACGGGCGGCGGGCTGGACCAGCTGGGAGCGCTCGAGGGCGTCGGCGACCTGCTGCAGGGCCTGCCGTTGCAGTATCCCGGGGTGCTCGACAGCGCCCACTTCCGGCAGGCCGCTGCCGGCGCCGCCCAGGGAGCGGATCTCGCCGCGCAGGTAGCCACCACGCCGTCCGAGCGCCTGGCCATGCTCCGGTTCCAGCTGCAGGATGCCGTCAACGGGATCTCGGACGGCCTTGATGGCCTGGCCGCCGAGTTCCGGCTGGATGAGAGCACGCCGTTCTCGGCCTACCTCATGACCAGCTACTTCTCCAAGTTCAGGACGATGACCAGGATGGACATCGTCGTCAGCGGGGACCGCAACCAGACGGAGACCCTGGACACCGTCACCCGCGTCAGGGAGGCGCTCCAGGATGGCATCCGGTCCCTGGACCTGGAAGGGGTGTCGTCCTACGTTGGGGGCGAGACCGCCCAGCGCGCCGATATCATGCTGACCAACGAATCCGATTTCGGCAAGGTGATGGTCCTGTCCATCGTGGGGATTCTGGTGGTGATCATGATCCTGCTGCGCAGCATCCTGGCCCCCCTCTACATGGTGGTGACGGTGCTGCTGAGCTACGGATGCACCCTGGGCATCGCCACCTGGATCTTCCTGGACGGCTTTCACCAGAGCAGCCTCATCTACATCGTGCCGCTGTTTGTCTTCGTGATCCTGGTGGCGCTGGGGGCCGACTACAACATCTTCCTGGTCTCCCGGATCCGGGAAGAGGCCCAGAAGAGGCCCATGAAGGAGGCCGTGGCCGAGGCTGTGGGCAACACCGGCGGCATCATCACGGCCTGCGGCATCATCCTGGCCGGGACATTCGCTACCCTGCTGACGTCACCCCTGTTGGTCGCCGTGGAGGTGGGTGGGGCCATCGCCATAGGGGTGATACTCGACACCTTCCTGGTGCGGGCCATCCTGGTGCCGGCCCTGGCCCGGATCCTCGGCCGCTGGGGCTGGTGGCCCTCTGCCCTCTCACGCAAGGAGCCCCGGTAGGCGGCGGCTGCCGCCTCATCCCAGGGTCCAGCGCCAGTTGCGAATATCCGGCATGGCCTCTCCGTGCTTTCTGATATAGGCCTGGTGGTCCAGCAGCCGGTCGCGGAGGTACTGCTTGGGGGAGGC
>CALMBS010000397.1 GCA_937860285.1 uncultured Chloroflexota bacterium | reverse complement strand
GAAGCAGCGGTAAGTAGCCGCTTCTGGGTGCCACAGGATCTCCTGGTCGGAGCTGGCCGGCAGGGGAAAGCCATGAGGCAGGGTCGACGTCAGGTGCACGACCCTGATTCTTTTTCCGGGGGTGGCATGTCTCAAACGGCGGAGCCGGCGGTCACCAGGGCGAAGGAGGTCCTGGCCCGGCATGGCCTGCGGGCCAGGAAGGGCCTGGGCCAGCACTTCCTGGTCGATGGCCGGGTGCTGGGCCGCATCGTCGCGGCGGCGGACCTGACCCCGGACGACACCGTGATCGAGGTCGGCCCGGGCCTGGGCGTCCTTACCCAGGAGCTGGTGCGGCGGGCGGGCAGGGTGATCGCCATCGAGGCCGACGGCGCCATGGTCACCGCTCTCGGGGACCTGGCGGCCCGCTCCCCCAACCTGACATTGGTCCATGCCGACGTCATGCGGGTTGACCCGGCCTCCCTGCTGCCGGCGCCGGGCGCCGGCCAGTCGGCGGCCTACAAGGTGGTGGCCAACATCCCCTACTACATCACCTCGGCCGTGCTGCGCCACTTCCTGGAGGCATCCCCCCGGCCCGCGGCCATGGTGGTCATGGTGCAGAAAGAGGTGGGGAAGACCATAGTGGCCGGGCCGGGCGACCTGAGCCTGCTGGCGGTCAGCGTGCAGTTCTACGGGCGGCCCTCCATAGTGGCCCGCGTGCCGGCCAGGAGCTTCTATCCGCCGCCCAAAGTCGATTCCGTGATCCTGCGGGTGGACGTCTACGACCGTCCGCCGGTCGATGTGCCGGGGGCCGGGGCCTTCTTCGACACCGTACGGGCCGGCTTCAGCGCGCCACGGAAGCAGCTGCGCAACTCGCTGGCCCAGGGCCTGGGGGTCGGGACAGGGGAGGCCGCCGGTCTGCTGCAGCGGGCGGGCATCGACCCCACCCGCCGGGCGGAGACCCTGAGCCTGGAGGAATGGGGCCGGCTATGCCGGGAGAGGGAGGGCCTTGAAACCTGAGCAGGGGCCGGTCACGCGTCAGGCCCCGGCCAAGGTCAACCTCACTTTTGAGGTGCTGGGCAAGCGCCTTGACGGCTATCACGAGATCGCCAGCGTCATGCAGGCCATCAGCCTGTGCGACGTCCTGGCCTTCCGGCCCGGGCCGGATATCGGGCTGGCGTGTGATATCGCGGAGCTGGCCTCTCCCACCAACCTGGTGTACCGGGCTGCCCGGCTGATGCAGGGGGCGGCCCGCGGCCGCCGGGGCGTATCGGTGTCTCTCCGGAAGGGCATCCCCATGGCCGGCGGCCTGGGGGGCGGCAGCAGCGACGCCGCCGCGGCCCTGCAGGCCCTGAACGAGATGTGGGGCGTGAAGGCCTCTCGCAGTAGGCTGATGGAGATGGCGGCCCGGCTGGGGTCCGACGTGCCGTTCTTCGTCAGGGGCTGCCCCACGGCCCTGGCCACCGGCAGGGGCGAAGAGGTGGAAGACCTTCCTTCCCCGGCCAGGTCCTGGCTGGTCCTGCTCCGGCCGCCGATAGAGCTGGCGCACAAGACCCGGGAGATGTACTCCCACCTGGAGCCGGCGGCCTTCACCGAGGGACAGCACACCGGCCGGCTGGCCGATTCCATCGGACCGGGGAGGAGGGTCACCAACAGCCAGTGCCACAACGCCTTCGAGCCCCTGGCGCTGTCGCTGTTCCCCGGTCTGTCCGGGTACCGGCGCCGCTTCCTGGAGGCCGGCGCCGGCGAGGTGCACCTGGCCGGGGCCGGGCCCACGCTGTTCACCCTGGTGGCGGGCCGGGACGAAGGGGAGCGGGTGCTGCAGCGCCTCAAGGGGCAGGGGATGAACGTGAACGTCTACCTGGCCCATACCCTGTGAGCCGCAGCCGGCGCTCACTTTCCCCGGGCAGGGGACAGGGGCTATAATCGTGATGTACCGCTTCACCCGGACATTCGACGGCGTTGCTCTGGACCTGCGCGGCTTGGTCAGCGGCCCATTCCGCGGCCGGACCCCCGGAGAGGATAGCTGGCGGCGTTTTGGCTCTCTGCCGGCCGGGGCACGCCCTGATGTTCCCGGGCGCCGCGGGATGTGAAGATGGATCCTATGCGCGATGAAGTCCTGATCTCGCTTGATTTGGAGACCACCGGGCTGAGCTCGGAGGAAGACGCCATCATCGAGATCGGGGCGATCAAGTTCCGCGGCGGGGAGGAGATCGAGACCTTCGACACCCTGGTGAACCCTCACCGCCCGCTTTCGTACCGCATCTCCACCCTGACGGGAATCAACCAGGACGAGCTGGATGCCGCGCCCGACTTCTCCGAGGTGTCGGGGCGCCTCTCGGCCTTCATCGGCAACCTCCCGATCGTGGGGCAGAACATCGGCTTCGATCTCGAGTTCCTGCGCGTTCAGGGCCTCACTTTCCCCAACACCATCTACGACATCCTGGATGTGGCCAGCGTGCTGATGCCCCGGATGCCGGACTACACCCTGGGGACGCTGGCCCGGGAGCTGGAAGTGCCCACCCCTGTCCAGCACCGGGCCCTGGCCGACGCGGTGACTGTCAAGGGGGTGCTGATGGCCCTTCTGGAGAAGGCTTCGGCCCTGGACCTCCCGACGCTGGCCGAGATCAACCGGCTGTCGGCCTCGTCCAGCTGGTCCTGGCGGCCGCTCTTCATCGAACTCGAGAGGGACAAGGTGGGCCGGACCTCGCTGTGGGACAGGCAGGCCTGGGAGGCCGACTACGTCCCGCGGCCGGCCGACCTGCCGGAGAGAAAGCCGCTCCAGGCCGAGGGCGCCACGAAGCCGCTGGACCTGAAGTGGCTCTCGGCCTTCCTGGGAGAGGGCGGGGCCATGGCCCAGGTGTTCACGGGCTTCGAGCACCGCCCGGGGCAGGTGTCGATGATGAAGAGGGTGGCCCGGGCGCTGAACGACGGCGAGCAGGTCATCGTGGAGGCCGGCACCGGCATCGGCAAGTCGATCGCTTACCTGCTCCCGGCCATCGTGTTTGCCCTGGAGAACCGCACGCCGGTGGTGGTGTCCACCAACACCATCAACCTCCAGGAGCAGCTCATGACCAAGGACATCCCGGACCTGCTCCAGGTGCTGTCGAAGGCCAATGACCGGCTGGCCGGCGCGGACCTCCAGATCGCCCAGCTGAAGGGGCGCAGCAACTACCTCTGCCTGCGGCGGTGGAACTCGTGGCGCCAGACGCCGGGCCTGCCCTGGGACGAGGCCCGGTTCCTCCTGCGGCTGCTGCTGTGGGTTAACGTCACGGCCACGGGGGACCGGGCGGAGCTGCCCCTTAACCGGGCCGAGATGGACCTCTGGCCCCGGGCCTGCGCCTCCGAGGACAACTGCGTGACGACGCGCTGCGCCTACTATCCTGGTGGGTGTTTCCTGTACCGGGCCCGCCAGCTGGCCCAGGGGGCGCACGTGATAGTGGTCAACCACGCCCTGCTGCTTTCGGACCTGGCCAAGAGCGGGAGCCTGCTGCCGGAGTACCGCTGGCTCATCGTGGATGAAGCCCACCGCCTGGAGGAAGAGGCCACCGATCAGCTGGGCTTCGAGGTCTCGGAGCACGACATCTACGATTGCCTGGACCAGTTCAGCGACCGGGGTGGGCTGGGGTCCCGGATACGGGGGCACCTGCGCAACGCCACGCTGACCGCCTCCCGGCGGCGGCAGCTGACGGACAGGCTCAAGGAGCTTCAGGACGGGGCCAGGTCGGCCAGGGACCGGGCGGCGGCGCTGGTGCAGACGCTGGGCTCCTTTGTGCAGGCCACGCGGAGGGGGGGGCGGGCCGAGTACGAGACCAACATGAGGATCACCGGCGCCGTCCGCGGCCAGCCGAAGTGGACGGACGTGGAGCTGGTGTGGGAGAGCTTCGACCTGGAGACGGCGAACGCGGAGAAGGGCCTGGGCGAGCTGTATGCCGTCATGGACGAGCTGCCGGAGGGTCGGGGCCATGACATGGCGGCCCTGCTGGCGGAGCTGTCCTCTCTGAGGCAGCGCGTCCGCACCCTGCGGGCCCAGGTGGAGTCGGTGGTGGCCAGTCCCGACGCCAAGGCCATCTACTGGCTGGTCCTCAACCCGCAGTACGGGCTCTCCCTGCACGCCGCGCCGCTGCACGTCGGCGAGATACTGGAGAGGACCCTGTTCTCCCAGAAGGACTCGGTGGTGCTCACCAGCGCCACTCTGACCACCGGCGGCAGCTTCGGCTATGTCAAAAACGCCCTGGGGATCAGCGACGCCGACGAACTGGCCATAGAGGCCCCCTTCGATTACAAGAGCAGCACCATGATCTACCTTCCCCAGGACATCCCGGAGCCGGAGACCCCGGGCTACCAGCAGGGAGTGGCGGTGGCCCTGACGGAGCTGTCCCGGGCCACCAGGGGGCGCACCCTGGTCCTGTTCACCTCGCACGCCGCCCTGCGCACCGCGTACGCCGCTGTTCAGGAGACCCTGGGGCGGGACGGCATCCTGGTCCTGGGCCAAGGGATAGACGGCAGTCCCCGGAAGGTGCTCAACCACCTGAAGTCCAACCCGGACACCGTTGTGTTCGGCACGTCGGCCATGTGGGAGGGGGTGGACGTGGTGGGCCAGGCCCTCTCCGTCCTGGTCATCACCCGCCTGCCCTTCGCCGTGCCGACGGACCCGGTCTTCTCCGCCCGCTCCGAGCTGTACGACGATCCCTTCAACGAGTACATGGTCCCCCGGGCCGTCCTTCGTTTCAAACAGGGCTTCGGCCGGCTGATCCGGAGCTGGAGCGACCGGGGGGTGGTTATTCTAATGGACCGGCGCGTCCAGAGCAAGAGCTACGGGCGGGTCTTCCTCGACTCGCTGCCCAAGTGCACCGTGAAGAGGGGCAGCCTGCGGCAGATGCCTC
>CALMBS010000396.1 GCA_937860285.1 uncultured Chloroflexota bacterium | reverse complement strand
CAATGGGGTGCGAGTGCGCCGCGGCATGCTGGAGTCGGAGCAGTTCCCGGAGCCCATCTTCACGCCCACCACCAAGGCCGAGAGCGGGCATGACCAGCCCTTGACGCCAGCCGGGATGGCCAGCCTGGTGGGGGAGGACCTGGCCAGGGACCTGAGCCAGGTGCCCATTGCCGTCTACCGCTTTGCCGAGGCCTATGCCAGGACCAGGGGCATCATCATCGCCGACACCAAGATGGAGTTCGGGCTGGTCGACGGCGAGCTCACCCTGATCGACGAGCTGCTCACGCCCGACTCCAGCCGCTTCTGGGACGCCGAGAGGTACACCATCGGCCGGTCCCAGCCCAGCTACGACAAGCAGATGGTCCGCGACTGGCTGACGGCGTCGGGCTGGAACAAGGAGCCTCCGGCGCCGATGCTCCCGGAGGACCTCATCAGGAGGACCTCGGAGAGGTACCAGGAGGTGTACCGCATTCTGACAGGCAGTGCCCTGAACGAGTGACCGGGAGGCTTAGAATGTATCTGGCGAAGGTTCACGTGACCCTCAAGCCGACCGTGAATGACCCCCAGGGGCTGACCATCAAGGGCGCCCTGCACGACCTGGACTTCGCCAGCGTCGGCAGCGTCCGGGTGGGCAAGTACATGGAAGTCATGCTGGAGGCGAAGAGCCGGAAACAGGCCGGGGCCCTGGTCGATGACATGTGCCGCCGCCTGCTCTCCAACCCGGTGATCGAGCTGTACCGCTTCGAGATCGAAGAAATCCCCCAGCAGGCGTAGGGCTGCCGGCGCCTATCTCAGCGAGGCCTGCACCCGCTGCACCATGCCCGGGTGCTCCCGGTCGAACTCCATCAGCGTGCGGATGGCCCTGGCCGCCCCCTTCATTGACAGGAACAGGGGGAAACCACAGTCGATGCAGAGTTGCCGCAGCTTGGAGGACTTGATCCAGGACGTCTCGTTGGCGATGAAGTGGATGACCGTGGCCACGGGGAGACGCGACTCCCGGGCCGCCACGATCGCCGGGCCGCCTCCGGTGGTCAGCTGCCAGCCGTAGAGCCCGCCCGGGACGGAGTCGATGCAGTAGTGCATCACCAGGAAGTCCAGGCCGGGCCAGCCGTCCAGGGCGCCGATGAAGTCGCCCATGGCCCCGTCCCCCCTCTGGAACCTGGCGTTCCACAGCCCCTTCTCCCACTCGTTGATGCCCACCTTCTGCAGGAACATGGCCTGCTGGATGCCCATGAGGGGCGCGGCATCGATGGGGTTGCGCTGCATGCTGCCGGCCGGCGGCACCAGCCGCCGGATGTTGTCCCGGACATCGCGGGGGATCGCGGGCAGGCTGAAGCCGGCTTTCTCAAACTCATCGGTGGCCAGCACGCTGCCCCCGCCGCCGTTGCCCACCGCGCAGAGGTTCGGGCCGCGCGGGACCTTCATGTGCAGGAAGGCCACCAGCATGTCCACCATCTGGCCCACGCTCTGCACCGGCACCGCACCCAGCTGCCGGACCAGGGACTCGAAGGCGGCATAGGACCCGGCCAGGGAGCCGGTGTGGGGGGCGGCCGCCCGGCCCCCGCCCTCGGAGAACCCCCCCTTGTAGATCACCACCGGCTTGGCGGCCGCGGCCCGGGCCAGGACCCGCCGGAAGCGGGCGCCGTCCCTGATGCCCTCGATATAGGCGGCTATCACCTTCGTCTCCGGGTCGTCGGCCAGGTACTCCAGCAGGTCGCACTCGTTGATGTCGCAGGCATTGCCGTGGCTGATCACCTTGCTGAAGCGCAGCCCCCGGACCACGGCGCTGCGCACCACGTAGGTGGAGTTGCTGCCGCTCTGGCTGATGAGGCCGACCGGCCCGGGCTCCTGCGGGTAGTTGAAGCAGAAGCTGATCCTGGTGGCCGGGCAGTAGAGGCCCATGCAGTTGGGGCCCAGCAGCCTCATGCCGCTGCCGCGGGCGATCTCGACGATCTCGTTCTGCAGCGCGATCCCCTCCGGGTCGCCCGTCTCGGCGAAGCCGGCGGTGAAGAACTGCACCACCTTGACCCCCCGGTCGCGGCACTCCCGGACCAGGTCGGGGCAGTGGCGGGCCGGGATGGCGCTGACCACGTGGTCGATGGGCCCGTCGATCTCGGCCAGGCTGCGGTAGATCTTTATGCCCCTGGCCTCGCCCCCCTTAGGGTTGACCGCATAGACCTGGCCGGTGTAGCCGAGCTTGATCAGGGGGTCGATGTAGTACTCGTTGATCCACCAGTGCGCCGGGTCGGTGGCGGCGCCCACCAGGGCGATGGAGCGGGGATGGAAGATGTACTCGAGAGCGGGCGTATTCGGGGCCGGGACTGGCTTCTTCATGTCGATCGGTGTGTGCC
>CALMBS010000395.1 GCA_937860285.1 uncultured Chloroflexota bacterium | reverse complement strand
GCCCAGCCGAAGACCTCGCCCTTCTGGAGCGTGTGGATGACCGCCCTGGGGCCGTGCTCGGTGACCGGCATCTCGATCTGCACCGCGTCGTGCTTGCCGTCCAGCATGAAGACGTCCGATGCCGGCGCGCCGGGGGAGAAAATCTCAGAAGCGTTCTCGAAGGCGCGCCGGGTGCAGAGCCGGGCGATCTGGGCCAATTCCGAGTCGGAGAGCCCCGCAAAGAGATTGAACTGCTTCAGATCCTGGATGGTGACCATGCCGCACCTCCTCCTCCAACAGTGGGACTGTGGCCGTCCCCACACCCTCTGATCGCATTCTAGTCAGCGCCGGCCCCAGTGTCAATACGTACACGGACACGCTGGCACCCCCCCCGGCCCCGGCAGGACCGGCATGCGGTTGAAACGCCATCCGAACTCCCGTATGATTCGGGAACGGCTTCCAGCCGCAGGATGCAGCCCAAGTGATGCGTCGCCCCCTGGTCGAAGAGGTCCGGCCGGCCCTCACCGCCGCCGAGGTCTTCGGCTGCTTCCGGGAAGAGCCGCTGGCCTTCTTCCTGGACAGCGGCACGCATTCGGCAGATCTGGGCCGCTACTCGTTCATGGGCCTGGACCCTTTCCTGGTGCTGAGGAGCCGTGGCGATGAGGTGACCCTGTCAGGCAGGGGGAGAGAGGAAAGACAGACAGGAAGCCCGTTCACGCTGCTGGGCGGTCTGATGGAGGAATACCGCCTGGACCCTGACGGGGTGCCCACGCCGCTGGCCGGGGGGGTGGTGGGATACCTGGGCTACGACCTGTGCCGGTTCATCGAGCGTGTTCCGTCCAGGGCCAGGGATGACCTCCGGCTCCCGGACTGCTGCCTGGGCTTCTACGACCTGGCCATCACCTTCGACCATCTTCACGGCCGGGCCTTCATCGCTTCGAACGGCTTCCCGGAGCGGGATGAAGGCTGCCGGCTCAGGAGGGCCAGGGAACGCCTCGATCAGATGAAGGCCTGGCTCGACCGTTGCCCCGCGGCCCCGCGGCCTCAGCCCCCGCGGCCGGAGCCCGGGCGCACGGCGGGCGGCGGCCCCGCCGGAACGCGCCTGCGGTCCAACTTCACGCATGACGGCTACCTGCGGGCGGTGGCGGCGGCCAGAGAACACATCATCTCCGGTGAGATCTACCAGGTCAACCTCTCCCAGAGGTTCGAGGGGCATCTGGCCTGGGACCCGTGGGACCTGTACCTCAGGCTGCGCTCCATCAACCCGGCCCCGTTCTCGGCCTACCTTAATCTCGACGAGGTGAAGGTCCTGAGCGCCTCTCCGGAGCGGTTTCTGAAGGTGGAGGGTGACCGGGTTGAAACGCGTCCCATGAAGGGCACGCGTCCCCGGGGGCGTTCTGTGGCAGAGGACGCGGCCCTGGCCCGCGAGCTGGCGGACAGCGCCAAGGACCGGGCCGAGAACGTGATGATAGTGGACCTGGAGCGGAACGACCTGGGCCGGGTCTGCCGCATCGGCACGGTGGCGGTCAGCGAGCTTTGCACGCTGGAGAGGCACCCGACGGTCTTCCAGCTCACATCTTGTGTCGAGGGAAGGATGGCCGACGGAAAGGGCCTCACTGACCTGCTCCAGGCCTGCTTCCCCGGGGGCTCGGTCACCGGCGCCCCGAAGGTCCGCGCCATGGAGATAATCGACGATCTGGAGCCCACCCGCAGGGGCATCTACACCGGCTCCATCGGCTACCTGGGGTTCGGCGGCCAGATGGACCTGGGCATCGTCATCCGGACCATCGTGGTCAAGGGAGACAGGGTATACTTACAGGTGGGCGGTGGTATCGTCTATGATTCCGACAACGAAGCCGAGTATCAGGAGACGCTGCACAAGGCGGAGGCGCTGTTCCGGGCCCTGGACGCGTCGCCGCAGGCGTCAGCCGGGGTGTGAGTAGCGCCGGTATGGAGAGCACGGTCTACCTCAACGGCTCGCTGGTCCCCCTGTCGCAGGCGCGCATCTCCCCCATGGACTACGGCTTCCTGTACGGCTACGGGGTCTATGAGACCATGCGGGCCTACGGCGGGCGGGTGTTCCGCCTGGACAGGCATCTGGCCCGGATGGAGCACTCGGCCGGAGCGCTGGGGATCGACCTGGAAGACCGCCCCAGGATGGAGAAGGCCGTTTACGACACGATCAAAGCCAACCGTCTGACGGAGGCCCGGGTCAGGGTCTCGGTCTCCGGGGGCGAGGAGAAGCTGGTCCCGGGAGTCGCGCCCGCGGGAGACCCGACGGTATTCATCACCGCCATCGAGTACCGGCCGCCGTCCGATGAGGTTTACCGCCGCGGATTCTCGGCCGTGGTCTCCACGGTCCACAGCAGCCCGCAATGCCACAGCTCGAGGATGAAGTCGCTCTCCACCCTGGACCTGCTGCTCGCCCGCCAGGAAGCGGCCTGCTTCAACGTGGACCATGCCATCCTGCTCAATGACGATGACCTGGTGGCTGAGGGCAGCAGCACCAACATCTTCTACGCCAGGGATGGTCGTCTCTTCACCCCTGCGGAGCACTGCGGCATTTTGCCGGGGGTGACCCGCGCGGTGGTGCTGAAGGAGCTGGCGCCGTCACTGGGGGTCGTGACCCAGGAGCTGGACGTGGCCCTGGCCGACCTGCTGGAAGCTGACGAGGCCTTCC
>CALMBS010000394.1 GCA_937860285.1 uncultured Chloroflexota bacterium | reverse complement strand
CAGGTCGGGGTTCTGGTCGATGATCACGCAAACGGGCCACGACTTCCAGTGGCCGCAGGGCGCTTTCGCCGATCAGATGGGCGCTCTCACAGCTGCCTACGGCATACTGGCGGCCCTCTTCGCCAGGGAGAAGACCGGGCGCGGACAGAGGGTGGATGCCTCCATACTGGGGGGCATGGCTATCTCCTGGCGTACCCCCTGACGTTCCACACCCTCTGGGACATGCCTATCACCTCTGTCGACCGGAAGAGCCAGTGGAACCCCCTCTACAACCAGTACCAGTGCGCCGACGGCCGCTGGATCGCCATAGTGCTCCTCCCGCCGGACAAGTACTGGCCGGCCCTGTGCCGGGCCATCGGGATCGAGCAACTGGAGAAGGATTCGCGTTTCAGCTCCATGAATGCCCGGGGCAGCAATGCGCGGGAGCTCATCGCCATCCTGGACGAACGGCTGGCCACGAAATCGAGTGAGGAATGGTCAGCCATCCTGCGGGCGCACGGGCTGATCTTCGGCCGGATCAATACGGTGCCGGAGTTCGCCGCTGACCCCCAGGCAGTGGCCAATGAGTACGTTACCTCGTATGAACACCCGCTCTGGGGGAAGGTGCGCGTGGCGGGCTTCCCGGTGGGATACAGCGAGACCCCCTGCCGCATCAGGCGGGAGGCCCCGGAGTTCGGCCAGCACACCGAGGAGGTGCTGATGGAGGTGCTGGGCTGCACCTGGGATGACATCGGCCGGCTCAAGGAGGAGGAAGTGATCTGATCTCGGACGCGTTGCACGCGTTCATACTGGCCCAATCGACATGACTGTGAACCGGATGTATGCGATCGGAAACTGATTTGATAGGAGGCGCAGGATGCTGACGAAGTACGATGAATTCCTTTGCCATCAGACAGCCACCACTTTCGACCATGTGAATACCAGCGCCCGCGAGTATACCGAAAGAATTATCGTCCACTACCATGACAGCTCCGGCAAGTACCACCTCAGTCACGGCTTCGGCATCTATCCCAACCGTAACGTCATCGATGCCTTCGCCTGCCTCACGGTCGCCGGGAAGACCCAGTACAACGTCCGGGCGTCCCGTGAGCTGCGCACTCTGCGCGATGAAGTGAAAGTGGGCCCCTTTTCCTACGATATCCTGGAACCGATGAAGAGGGTGCGGTCGCGCCTGGAGGACAACAAGTACGGCCTGAGCTACGACATCGAGTTCGAGGGGACGATGCCCTGCCACGAAGAGGACCACCAGTGGCGCCGGTTCAAGGGCAGAGTGATTGAGGACAGCGACCGGTACAACCAGGTCGGCCGCGGTGCGGGCTGGATCAAGTATGAGGGCCACACCATCAAGCTGGACAAGGAGACCTGCTACGTCGAGAGAGACCACTCCTGGGGCATCCGGCGGGCGGGCGGAGTGCCGGAACAGATGGTCGAGATCGACATCCCCGAGGGCGGGCTCTACAGCTGGGCGGTCATGCAGTTTCCCGGCTGGGGCGCCTGCTACCACATCCGCGAGGAGTCGGATAGCGAGCAGACTCTCTCCAGCGGAGGCATCTTCTTCCCCTACGGAAGCTCGAAGAAGGAGGTCCGGACGGTGAAGGTGGAGCACGATTTCAAGTTCCAGCCCGACCTGAGGAAGATGACCACCGGCAAGGTTGCCCTGGTGGCCGCGGACGGAACGAAGACCGAGATCTCGTTCAAACCGTTGAGCTATGCCTGCATCAAGGCCGGGGGTTACTTTGGATACAGAGGATTCGTGCACGGGCAATGGTTCGGCGGAGACTGGATGGATGGCTTCAAGCTGGACCTGACGGACAAGGACGTCCTCAGGGATGTGTCATTTCTGGATAACACCTCATGCGAGCTGCGGTGCGGCAGTGAGGTGGGGTACGGTGTGCTGGAGCTGGTGGTCACCGGGAAGTTTCCCAGGTACGGCTATCAGAGCTACTAGACCCTGAAGCGGTGACCCGGCGCGATTGCCGGCGAGCCAGGTAAGAGAATCAATCGGAGGTGCGATATGCAGGTTCGACAAATAGACTTCGCCGGTTCCCAGTCGAAGTTCCTGGCCTGGCTGCAAAAGAAGATGCCCGGCGCCACGGAGCTATCCATCGCCAACATAGAGAGGTCAGGATCGGGCCTCTCCAACGAGACCTTTCTGTTTGACCTGAGCTGGAAAGAAGGCGGCAAATCCCAGTCCAAAGGTATGGTGCTCCGCCTCCCGCCGAAGTCGTTCCCGGTCCACCCCCAGTACGAGCTCAACAACCAGTTCCGCATCATGCAGATCCTGAGGAAGACGAACGTCCCGGTGCCCGAGGTCTACTGGATGGAGGAGGACGTCGAGGTGCTGGGCGCCCCCTTCTACCTCATGGCCAAGCTCAAAGGCACCGTGCCCCCTGATTACCCCCCGTATCATTCGTTCGGGATGTACTTCAAGGCCAC
>CALMBS010000393.1 GCA_937860285.1 uncultured Chloroflexota bacterium | reverse complement strand
GAGCTGCGGCAATTAACCCGGGATGGCAATAGACTGCAGTCCTATGTTAGAACTACATTGGCTGCCCCCTTTTCGTCAGGTTTCCAGTCTAACATCACAACTGGTTCCGTTTGAGGGGGGCATGTCAGGTATGGCAGCCGTCAAGTACGAACGAGTCACCGCCTCTTACCGTATGGCTGCACAGGCAGGCGCTTGCACAGGTCGTAGGTTGATGCCCTTGCCCACGCATCGGACTCCGCTTGACGGGCAAATCCCTCACGGGTGTCGGAGATCCTATTGCGCATCTAGACGTCCATCCAAACTGGCGGTGGGCAGCCAGCCGGCGTTACCCACCGCGATAATCCCAGATTGCCCGAGAATCAGAATCCAACCATACCAGTTCGGACTCGATGCGTCAAGCGACACATCCCCGGGAACCTGTATACTCTCCGAGCCTCTATCCCCGGCTGACAAAGAGGGCCCTCAGCGCGTCAATCTCGCGTCACACGTGCATGCTGTGTCATCCTTGGCTCAGAATGTAGGCTGTCAGGGCGTCCATGTATGGATCATCGCATGACTGAGCCTCAACAGCTTGGTAGTTGGCGGAGGCCATATCCTCGCTCATGAGGTAGGCGGTCAGCGAGTCCGTGACCGGATCACCCGTTTGGTTTGACTCAATGGCGGCAACGTCACTGGTCGTCAAATACTGGGAGATGGGCACGGACGTGCTGACCGGAGGAGATAATACCGTGGGCGTCCCTGCACTTGATGTGGTGCTGATAGCTGTGTTCCAACTGTGGGTGACGAAGCAGTGCAGGTCGGCTGGCACACCTACCGAAGGGCCCGGAGTAGTCACATTGAGCGCCCGGTAGGCATCATCTTTCGCCAGAGCGGCTTCAGCGCCGTAGCCAGCTACGCTGACTCCTGCCTCCATCCCCCATCCTTGCGTGTCTTCAAATACCTGAAGAGTGCTCGCCTGAAGCGTGGGATTGACGCTGACACCCGCACTAAGGTAGGCCCCGCCACCAGCTGAATACACAACACCGGCATTGCCTTGAGCATCCTCGACAAACATGACCGAGACTGTGAAACCAAGAATGCATCCACCGCTAATGGTTACTCCTTCACCGAACCCCAGATCGTCTGCCCTGTCCTTCACCCAGTCCCAGAAACCAAGTCTGGCCGCCACCCGGGAGGGGTTGGGTGTCGAGCCAACAGGAAACGGGCCCCCGGAGAAGTCCCCGGAGGCCCGTCGGTGTTTCTGGTGGAGACGGGGGAGAGTCGGGCGACACTTGAAACACCGGGTGGTGCTGGTCGTTCAGGCTACCATGTGGGAACAGCCGACGCCGCCCCTTATGCAGGTTGCGGCCTGATTGCCTTGGTCCCTACGCCTCACTTGGTGGTTTGAACGACAGGGTCTGTGTTCCGACCAACGGTGGTTGGGCTACATGACCGTTTTCAGTTGCTTGGAAGCCGGCACCTTCATGCCGGGAGTACGGAGTTCGTCAAGTCTCGCAGAGTATTGTAGCTCGATGTGAGTGGTTGACGACTGCTTCAGTTGGCTAGTCGTTGTAGGAGGTAGCTGAACACGCCGGTCGCTGGCCGCCGGTCGATTCCCAACGTGGAGTCCGGTCAATGCTAAGGTCCATCTTTGGCCGCGCTACATGCTGCCCCCCTGCCCTCTATCTCCCTCAACTCCCTCTTCACCTTGTGCAGGTTGTATATGCTACTGCAGTTCGGACCGCGGTTGGCTATGTACTGTCGCATGTACCTACGTGCCAGATCGGTCCTACCCATCTCCGCATAGGCCTTGCCCATGCTGTAGCGGCTGTCATTTACCAGTGATCTTGCATGTCGAGTCCCTTCACCGCATTCGCCGTGTGCTATGGAGCGGACACCCCGCCGGATCAACCCTTGCCATATTGTGATGGCTTCTTCCCTTCGGCCCAGCATGGCTAGTGTTCCGGCATAGTCCCAAAGCACAAGCGGGCACTTTGGGGCCAGCTTCATGGCCTTCTCATGGTACTTCAGTGCTTTCTCGTAGCGCTTCTCTTCATAGTAGGTGGTTCCGACCCTGGTCAGTAGCCAATGGCTCTCTGGCTTCTTGCGCAGGCGTCTAATCAGCACGGCTCTGGCCTCCCCATACTTCTCGGCCTGCATGAGGCTCCACGCGTCTGCCTGCTCGGGTGCATCCACGCCCATGTCCCCTCCAGTTGTTCTATATGATGGGGCCGCTCGCTACGCCCCGGTTCGCCATTCTTCTGGTCGCCTCTGTCGCAACAACTCACTCCTAACTTCGGAGGGAAAAGCAGGCGAGGATAGACGCCCGCATTCACCAGCACCCATTCCCGCCTGTCCTTGGTTCGCTCCAGTGATCTTGTCAGGCTTTATGTATTCGTGACTCGATGATTCTGATAAGTCTGCCCCTGTTCCATACAACAAACTTGTAGTCCACTCCTGCCCTCGTCCGAATCAGCATCCCGTTGGGCACTAACCCGCCTGAATATCGCTTGCTGACCTCAGCGATGTCACTTAGGAGGATTTCTGCGGGTGCTCTCTGGATATTGAATGGGTGCGCCTTGAAAATCACACGGCGACTCGTAATCTTCAAGCGCCCGCCCACGCCCTCCCAGCCACGAAGCAGGTTCGCGCCCACATCTGCGAGAATCTCCTCGCTTTCGCTTGCACCGCCTGAACTCCCGTCAAGCATGCTTCCGCAATGCTTGCACTTTGTCGCAACAGCAAGAACCTCCTCCCGACAGAATTGGCACGTCTTCGTTTCCTCACTCATCGTGTGACTCCTTTCAGCCTAACGCATGCTCCTCCCGGTGACGAGTTTCGGGTCATGCAGGGCCGGGCAACTCTCATAGGTGGCGTCACAGACGTTGGGCTTTGGGCCGCATAGTTCCCGTTTGTCCACCTTTGGCTTCTGACCGGTTCAGCATGGTCAACTGCGCCAAGCGCCGCTGTTGATCGGGGACATTATACGCTCGTTGAGACCATATCCAGAACCAACTCCTTCCGAAGCGGGGCCGCGATGGCTCACCGGTGCACGCAGCAGGTGGGACGCCATCTTGGAGCGGTGCGTGCCAGGTGAACCCAGAGGTGATCCCCGGTACTGGCATCCTGCACCGGGCAACTCCTGCGCGAGGCGTTACCGGAAGGTTCGGAGCATCCAGGCGAAGATGGCATCTCCGGTGGTTGGAACCAGGTTCACTTGACGCCTGCTGTCTGGGAGTAGATCGGACTGGGGGAAGGAGAAAACCAACCCCGCGGTGCCTAGCCCCGGATAGATCGTGTAGGCTTCTCGCTCGATCCGACTTGCGTCATCAGCCGCCTCCGCGAGATCGGCCTTGCCGACCTCGTGTGCAGTTCGCCTGATGGGATCCGTGGGGTAGGTGGTCATCATGACCGTCCTGCCACCATCGTCTGAAACCTCGATTTGGCTATTGTCGTAGCTTGCTATGGTGCCATGACGGATGCCGATCCAACACTCCGCCTCGTCGAATGTCACAGTCAGAAAGGCATCCGGCACGTTCGGATACTTCACCTTGGCCGCCACCTGTTCCGCCCGATTGCCGTAGAACGCGTCCTCGTACGCGATGTCATCGGGATACCGCTGGAAGGCAGAGTGGTACTGCGCGATCTGACCGAAAGGGCCTGGTTCGTAGGGACTGATGGGGAAGAGCACCAATCCGGCCAGGACAATGCCCATGAAGAAGGACGCTACTATGGTAGCCGCCCGCCTGCGGCTGCTGGCCCACTTCAGGCTGAAGAACGCCGCTGTCCCAATCCCGCCGGCGAGTAGCAGATAAACAGGGACGATGACAAAAGCCCCCAGCCAGAGATTGGGGTCGTGGGGAAACAGAAGGAGAAGCCATAGTCCGTGCGCCACGTAGAAGAACGCGATGGCTGCAGCCGCCATCACTCTCCCCAGGTTGCCCATGTCCTTGTTCTTCCGGTCCGCGGTGTCCATGGTGCTGAGTATGCCGCATAGGTCAACACGCGGTCTTGGGACCATAGTCCCTATTCTGGTGTCACCGCCGGTGAGAAAATTACCACAATCGCCGGAATAAAAACTACCACTTTCCCGAATGATGTGCTTTCCTGTGGAGGCACCGTCTTCACAGGAGGGCTGAAGGAGAGTGGTTACTTTGGACCAGTACGTTGAGATGAAGGACCTGGCGCAGCAGGGGCTGTCGGTGGCGGAGATAGCCAGGCGCCTGGGGATGGAGAGACACACCGTCACCAAGTACATGCGTTCCGGCCCGCCTCAGGCCCAGACCCGAAACAGAAGGAGCTGCCTGGAGCCTTTCCACGCTCACCTTGAGCAGCGGCTGTCTCAGGGCTGCACCAACGGCGTTGTTCTCCTTCGCGAGATCCAGGCCATGGGCTATGAGGGCGGCTACACTATCCTGAAGGAGTTCCTGTCGCCGCGGCGGCAGGATGAGCGCAGGCGGGTGGAGCTGAGATGGGAATCGGCGCCGGGACAATACGCGCAGGTAGACTGGGGCCACTTCAGGGCACAGTTTCCCGACAGCTCCGCCATCAAGCTCTACGCCTTCGTCTTCACCCTGGCCTACTCCCGGGCCACCTACGCCGAGTGGACGACGTCGATGGACCTGGCGACCCTGGAGCACTGCCACCAGAGGGCCTTCGAGTACATCGGCGGGATCCCCAAGTGCCTGGTCTATGACCGGATGAAGACAGTGGTCCTCGGCGATGACGATCGCGGCCATGCCCGTATCCATCCCGCCTTCCTGGATTTCGCCGGCCACTACGGCTTCGTGCCCCGGCCGGCGCCGCCGCGGTGGCCCAGGGGCAAAGGTAAGGTGGAATCCGGGGTGAAGTACGTCCGGCGCAATTTCTGGCAGGGCCTGGTGACCATCTCCGGGGTGGACGACCTAAACCGCCGCTGCCGGGAGTGGCTCGATGGCGTGGCCAATGTGCGCACCCATGGCACCACCGGCCGGGCGCCTTTCGAGATGCTCAAGGATGAGGACCTGGCGCCAATAGCCGGACTGCCTGCTTATCCGGTCCACCTGGCAGTGCAGAGGCTGGTATCTCGCGACTGCCTGGTCAGCTATGGCGGCTGCCGATACTCGGTGCCGGCCGAGTGGGCAGGCAAGAGCGTCTGGGTGAGGCTGGTCAGGGACGACCGGGTGGTGGTCACCGCCGGGGGACAGGTGATCAGTGAGCACCCTCTGGAGCCGGTGCTGAGGCGTACCGTCATCGACGACGCCCACTATGATGCTCTCCGCGGGCGGCCGCGCTACCGGGAGATGAAGGTGGTGCCGCGTATCGAGACTCCGCCTCTGGAAGTGGAGCGCCGCTCCCTGGCCGAGTACCAGGCGATTGCGGAGGCGGTGAGATGACGACGGGCCTCACCTACACCGAAGTCCAGCATCACCTGGAGCGCCTGAAGCTCACCCAGGCGCAGACGGTGCTTGACCGGCTGGCCGACGAAGCGACCAAGGGGGAGTGGAGCTACATCGAGTTTCTGGGAAAGCTCCTGGGTGAGGAGATGGCGGCCCGCCAGGAGCGGCGCGTGAGTGTCCGTCAGCGCCTGGCCCAC
>CALMBS010000392.1 GCA_937860285.1 uncultured Chloroflexota bacterium | reverse complement strand
GGGGTATTGACCTGCGTTACAGGCGTGGCCGGATCGGGCAAGAGCAGCCTGATCAATGACACCTTCGTGGGCCTCTTCCCCAAGGCGGTGGTGATCGACCAGTCACCCGCCGGCAGATCCTCGCGCTCCACGCCGGTGACCTACATCGGGGTGTTTGACCTGATGCGGAAGGAGCTGGCCAGGGCCACCGGGACCGACGCTTCCCTGTTCAGCTTCAACTCCGACGGCGCCTGCGAGAAGTGCAAGGGCATGGGCTTCATCAGCCTGGAGATGAACTTCCTGGACGACATCCGGATGACCTGTGACGAGTGCAACGGGCAGCGGTTCAAGGACGAGGTCCTGGCGCTCCAGCACAAAGGGTTGAACATCTTCGACATCCTGAACCTCAACGTTCTGGAGGCCGCCGAGCTCTTCGAGGACCGCCAGATCAGGCGGCGCCTGGGCATCCTGGCCGAGGTGGGGCTGGACTACCTGCGCATCGGCCAGGCGCTCAGCAGCCTGTCCGGCGGGGAGGCGCAGCGGATCAAGATCGCCGCCGAGCTGCACAAGAAGGGCCACCTCTACGTCCTGGACGAGCCAACCACCGGGCTGCACATGGCCGACATCGACCGGCTGGTCAGCATCCTGCAGAAGCTCACCCGGAACCACAACACCGTGGTCGTCATCGAGCACAACCTCGACGTCATCAGGCGGGCAGACTGGGTCATCGACATGGGGCCGGGTGGGGGAAAGAACGGCGGCCACATCATTGCCGAGGGCACGCCGGAGCAGGCGGCTGGAAATGCGAACAGCGTGACCGGGCGGTACCTCGCGCAGCTGCTGCCGGCAGCCGGAGGGCGATGAAGATGGCTGGCTGGCGGGAAGAGCTGAAGCACGATCCCGTGGCGCCGCTGCTGGCTTCGGGGAACGAGGCCGTCTCGTACCTGGCCCGGCGCGATCTGCTGGGGGAGCGCGTGGGGCCGGCGGACCGTCTCTGGCATCTGCCCGGGGCGGAGAGGATCCTGCGAAAGCAGCAGCCCGACGGGTCCTGGCCCCGGCCCGGCGTCGGGAGACACCCCGCGGTCAACTACGCCCTGATCGAGACCTGGAGGAACTTCCGTTTCCTGGTGGAGCAGTACCAGCTCAGCCGCCGGCATCCCCGGGCGGAGAAGGCCGCGGAGTTCCTGTTCTCCTGCCAGAGCCGGGAGGGCGACATCCGCGGCATCCTGGCCAACCAGTATGCCACCTACTACACCGGGGCCATCATGTCCCTGCTCATCCAGGCCGGCTATGCCGACGACCCGCGGATAGAAAAGGGGTTCCGGTGGCTGCTGGCCATACGGCAGGACGACGGCGGATGGTCCATCCCCATGATCACGCACAAGCTGGACCGGGCCACTCAGTATCGTCTGACCACCGGGTACGCCGAGCCGCTGCAGCCGGACCGCTCCCGTCCCTTCTCCCACAACTGGACCGGCATGGTGCTGCGGGCCTTCGCCGTTCACCCCCGGTACCGGCATTCGGAGGCCGCCCGGACGGCGGCCCATCTGCTGGCATCCCGGTTCTTCCAGGCGGACCGCTACACCTCCATGAAGGCGGCCGGCTACTGGCTCCGGTTCGACTACCCCTACTGGTGGAGCAGCCTGGTCTCGGCGCTGGACTCGGTCTCGCTGATCGGTCTGACGAAGGACGAGGAATGGTCCGGAAGGCCGCCGCCTGGCTGACCGAGCACCAGGAGCCGGACGGCCTGTGGAGGGTGACCTATGCCCGTTCTGAAGCCCGCGAGTCGGAGGCCTCCCGGAAGAGGGAGACGCGGCTGTGGGTGACCCTGGCCATCTGCCGGGTGCTGCGGCGGCTGTCCGGCGAGGCAGACGCGTTCTGATGCAACCTCGGCGTGCGCCGTGCGTTCCATATCAGCAGTGGGGGCAATTATTGTATAGTAGTTAGGGGACGGACGGCCGGCCGTCCGGGCACCTCGTCGGGAACGCCATCGGGAGGGAACTGAAGCATGCTCGTAGAGAAGGAAAGACTGGAAGACCTGCGCGACCGCATTTCGGCCATGATGGTGCGTCTTTGACGTAGGCAGCAAGGAATCCCGCATTGCCGAGATAGAGAAGGAGTCCAGCGAGCCGGACTTCTGGCAGAACCCGGGCGAGGCCAACAAGGTCATGCGCCGGCTGAGCGCACTGAAGGAAGAGACCCAGAGCTGGCGCAAGCTGGAGCAGAAGGTGAAGGACCTCATGGAACTGGTGGACATCTCCCTCCAGGAGGAAGATGCCTCTCTGGTGGAAGAGGTCCGGGCCGAGGTGGACCGGGTATCGGCCGATGTAGAGAGGCTGGACTTCCAGTTGCTGCTGGCCGGTGAATACGATGATCGCAATGCCATACTGGCTCTTCACGCCGGCGCGGGAGGCACGGAGTCCCAGGACTGGGCGGAGATGCTGCTGCGCATGTACGTGAGGTGGGCGGAGCGCCGGGGATTCCACACCGAGGTGCTGGACACGTCGCCCGGCGAGGAGGCGGGGATAAAGAGCGCCATGCTGGAGATCAAGGGCGAGTATGCCTATGGCTATCTCAGGGCGGAGCACGGTGTGCACCGGCTGGTGCGTCTCTCACCCTATGACTCCGATCATGCCCGGCACACCTCCTTTGCGCTGGTAGAGGTCCTGCCCGAGGTGGAGGAGGCCATGGAGGTGAAGGTAAGCACGGAGGACCTGAAAGTGGAGACCTTCCGTTCCAGCGGGCCGGGCGGGCAGAACATGCAGAAGACGAGCTCCGCCGTGCGCATAACGCATCTTCCCAGCGGGCTGGTGGTCTCCTGCCAGAGCGAGCGCTCGCAGTACCAGAACAAGGAGATCGCGCTGCGGGTGCTCCGGGCCCGGCTCCTGGAGCAGGAGCGGGTCAGGATGGCTGACGAGAGGGCCAAGCTCAAGGGCGAGCACCAGTCGGCGGCGTGGGGCAACCAGATAAGGAGCTACGTCCTCCATCCCTACCGGATGGTGAAGGACCACCGGACCGGGGTCGAGACCGGGGACACGACGGCGGTCCTGGACGGCGACCTGGACGAGTTCATGGAGTCCTTCCTCAGGTCGCAGATAGGCAAGAGCAAATGAAGGACTCGTTCACGGTGCGGGACCTGCCTCCCGATGAGCGTCCCCGGGAGAGGTTGCTCCATCGCGGCGCGGAGTCTCTGTCGGCGCAGGAGATACTGGCGGTGATCCTGGGCCGCGGCGTGAAAGGGGAGTCGGTGATGGTCACCGCCCAGAAGCTGCTCAGCAAGTTCGGCAGCCTGCGGGGCATAGCGGACAGCTCGGTGGAAGAGCTGTCCCGGGTCAACGGCATAGGCCCGGCCAAGGCGGCCCAGCTCAAGGCCGCCTTCGATTTGAGCCGCCGGCTGGCGGACGGCCCCCGCCAGGACAGGGCCCCGGTCAAGAGCCCGGAGGACGTGGTAGCCGTGCTGGCCGGGACCTTAAAGGGCAAGAAGAAGGAGCACTTCCTGGTCCTGCTGCTGGACACCAGGAACCGGCTGATCAGGGTATCGCCGGTGTCGGTGGGTACCCTGGACTCGAGCATCGTGCACCCGCGCGAGGTATTCAAAGAGGCCATCTCGGCCAGTGCGGCCTCGGTGATCTTCGTCCACAATCACCCGTCGGGGGACCCGGAGCCGTCGCCGGACGACATCGAGCTGACCCGCCGCCTGGTGGAGGCAGGCCGGCTCCTGGGCATACTGGTGCTGGACCATGTCATAGTGGGCGATGGCGCGTTCCTGAGCCTGAAGGCCTCCCGGGATATCCGGTTCGGACAATGAGATTCACCAAGCTGCAGGCCACGGGCAACGATTTCCTCCTGGTCGAGGCGCAGGCGGTGCGCCGTGACTGGGCGAAGCTCTCCCGGGCCATGTGCGGCCGCCGGTTCGGCGTGGGCGGCGACGGCCTGATACTGCTGCTGCCCTCAAAGACGGCCGATTTCCGCATGAGGATGTTCAACCCGGACGGGTCTGAGGCCGAGGTCTGCGGCAATGGGTTGCGGTGCCTGGCCCGGTACGTCACCAGCGCCGGGCTGGCTGACGCCCGGCGCCGCCTCACCATCCAGACCCCGGCTGGCATCAGGACCGCCGTGCCCCGGGACCGGGGGAAGCGGTTCCAGGTGGAGATGGGCCGGCCGGGACTGCGGCCGGGGGACCTTCCCGTGGCGGTGGCGGCGAAGAAGGCGCCGATCCTGGACCACCGGGTGGATGTGGCCGGCCGGAGGCTGGATCTGACCTTCGTCTCCATGGGCAACCCGCACGCGGTGTCTTTCGTTACCGATGTCGGAGAGTTCCCGTTGCGTGACATAGGCCCTGGGGTGGAGCACCACCGGCTCTTTCCCCGCCGGGTCAACTTCGAGATCGCCCGCGTCCTGTCGCGGGGGGAGATCCAGGTTCGGGTCTGGGAGCGGGGGGCAGGGGAGACACTTTCGTGCGGCACCGGCGCCTGCGCCGTGGCCGTGGCGGCGATCCTGCATGGCTATGCGGACAGCCCGGTTGACATAAAACTGCCGGGCGGCACCCTGACCGTCAGGTGGGATGGGAAGGGGAGCGTTTACCTGACCGGGCCGGCGGAGCTGGTCTTCACCGGCGAGTGGCCCGGCGGTCACATGTCGGAGGAGAGATGAGAGTTTCCAGGCGCATCGAGCAGCTGCCCCCGTACCTCTTCGTGCAGATCTCGCGGAAGATAGAGGAGCGCCGGAAACGGGGGGAGAAGGTCATCAGCTTCGCCATTGGCGATCCCGATATCCCGACCCCGGGGCACATTGTTGACCGGCTCTGTCGGGAAGCCCGGGCTCCGGCCAACCACCGCTACCCGGAGACCTACGGGCTGGACGAGGTGCGCCAGGCGGTGGTGGAGTGGTACCACAAACGATTCGGGGTAGCCCTGGACCGGGACAAAGAGGTCCTGCCGCTCATCGGGTCCAAGGAGGGCGTGGGCCACGTGGCCTTCTGCTTCATTGACCCCGGGGATGTGGCCCTGATACCGGACCCGGGGTATCCCGTCTATTCGGTCAGCACCATGTTCGCCGGGGGGGAGCCCTACCTGATGCCGCTCACCGAGGAGAACGGTTTCCTGCCGGACCTGGAGAAGGTCCCCGCGGAGGCGGCCCGGCGGGCCAAGATGATGTGGATCAACTACCCCAACAACCCCACCGGCGCGGTGGCCGAGGGGGACTTCTTTGAGCGGGTGGTCAGTTTTGCCAAGAAGCACGACATCGTGGTCTGCCATGACGCACCCTACACCGAGGTGGCCTATGACGGCTACCGGCCCATGAGCTTCCTCCAGGTCAAAGGGGCCATGGATGTCGGGCTGGAGTTCCACTCCTGGTCCAAGTCCTACAACATGACCGGGTGGCGCATAGGGATGGCGGTGGGGAATGCCGAGATGCGCGATGCCCTGATGCGGTTCAAGTCCAACCTGGACTCCGGGATCCCGCAGGCCATCCAGCTGGCGGCCATCGAGGCCCTGCGGGTGGACCAGAAGTGCATCGCCGACCACAATGCCGTCTACCAGTCGAGACGGGACCGGATGCTGAAGGTGCTGCGGGAGATGGGCCTCTGGGTCCAGACCCCCCGGGCCGCCCTCTACCTGTGGGCCCGGATCCCCGATGGGTACACCTCGGCGGACTACGCCGCCAGGATTCTGGATGCCACCGGGGTGGTGGTGACCCCGGGCACCGGGTATGGCCGGCACGGCGAGGGCTACATCCGGCTGTCGGTCACGGCCGCGGACGCGGACATAGATGAAGGTCTGTCCAGGCTGCTGGCCTGGAGCCGGGCTGGTGGGGCCGGGAAGTAGGCTAACATAAATGTACGGTATTGAGCACGAAAACGGCCGGACGCGGCCAAAGAGTCGACATAAACTGGTTTGACATAAGATACGGACACTTCACATAACCAGTTGACATAAAGGAGGCAAGATACCGAGACAAACGCTTTCCACCACCGAGGCCCGGGAGAAAGCTTTCCTGGTGGCAGTCGAGGTGTCCGGCAGGTCCGTGGACAGATGGACCCCGGACGATTCCTTGGCGGAGCTGGCCAGCCTGGCCAAGACCGCGGAAGTCGATGTTGTGGGCCGGATAAAGCAGCGGCTGGAGCGGCCATCGCGGACCTACCTGGGCAGCGGGAAGCTGAAGGACCTGATCTCGCTCAAGGGTGAGACGGGCTACAACATGGTTATCCTGGACGACGAGCTCTCGCCCCGCCAGCAGAGGAACCTGGAGGATGCCCTGGACGTCAAGGTCATCGACCGGACGGCCCTGATCCTGGACATCTTCTCCAAGCGGGCCCAGACCCACGAGGGCAAGCTGCAGGTGGAGCTGGCCCAGAACCAGTACCTGCTGCCCCGGCTGGCCGGACAGTGGAGCCACCTGGAACGGCTGGGGGGCGGCGTCGGCACCAGGGGGCCGGGCGAAATGCAGCTGGAGAGCGACCGCCGCATCGTGGAAAAGCGGGTGCAGCGGCTGAAGAAGGAGCTGGCGGAGGTGCGCCAGCACCGTACCTTATATAGGACCAACCGCAAGAGGAGCGGGATACCGGTGGTGGCCCTGGTGGGGTACACCAATGCCGGCAAAAGCACCCTGCTTAACACCCTGAGCGGGGCCGAGGTCCTGGTGGAGGACAAGCTGTTCGCCACCCTCGACCCGACCACCCGCCGGCTGACCCTGCCCAACCGCGAGACGGTGTTGCTGACGGACACAGTCGGCTTCATCCACAAGCTGCCTCCGACGGTGGTGGCGGCCTTCCGGGCCACCCTGGAGGAGCTGGAGGAGGCGGACCTGCTGCTCCACGTAGTAGACATAACGCACAAGAACGCTGCGGAGCAGTGCCAGACGGTGGAGGACATCCTGGACGACCTGGGCCTGGAGGAGAAGCCCCGGCTGACCCTGCTGAACAAGGTGGACCTGCTGGGGACCGGAGTCCCCGAGGCTGCCGAGATCGAGGGGCGGCTCAACATCTCCCAGGAGGGCATGCTGCTGATTTCGGCCAGTAACGGCACCGGGTTGGACCAATTGCTCCGGCGCATCTCGGAGGCCCTGGTTTCCAGGGGGTCTTGACAGAACGTCCCCGGGAGGGACAGTTTCGCGAAAGTGCCCTTATCCGAAATAGGCCATACCCAGAATCAAGCAGGCAATTTTTGCGAAATGGGTCCCGCCCGTAGGTTTTGCGAAATGCACGACTACCGCGAGGTTCTGCGAAATAGGTGGGCCCCCGTCAGGTTTGCGAAACGGGATTCGCCGGTCCGGTTTGCGAAACGGCAGACCCGGCAGACTCCACGTTGAAAGACATGCGGCTTGCGCCAGTCACCCGGGGAAATGTATCCTGTTGCCCGGAAGAGAGGGATTTCGGTGAAGGTTGATCAGGGCATCGCGGAGTTCCTGGACCACCTGGAGGTGGAGAAGGGCCTGGCGCCGCTGACGGTGAAGGTGTACCGGCACTACCTGGAGCGGTTCGCCGAGTGGCTGGGGGGCAGCAGTCCGGAGCTGGAGGCGGAGGGCATCGATCTGGAGGTGGTGCGGAGGTACCGGCTGCACCTGGCGCGGCTGACGGCGCCCAACGGTGAGCCCATCAAGAAGGTCACCCAGAGCTACCACATCGTGGCCCTGCGGGCGTTCCTGCGCTATCTCATCGTCCAGAGGGGCGTCAGCACCCTGGCGCCCGAGAAGATCGATCTTCCCAAGACCGGGCAGCGGCAGGTGTCGTTCCTGAACCCGGAGCAGGTCCAGCGGCTGCTGGCCGCGCCCGACATCGGAACGGTGACCGGGCTGCGGGACCGGGCCATCCTGGAGACGCTGTTCAGCACCGGGCTAAGGGTGTCGGAGCTCTCCCGGCTGAACCGGGAGCAGGTGGACCTGCAGCGCAAGGAGTTCGGCGTCATAGGGAAGGGCAGCAAGCCCAGGGTGGTGTTCCTGTCGGACGACGCGGTGAGCTGGATCAAGCGGTACCTCGAGACGCGGACCGACACCTTCAAGCCCCTCTTCATCCGGTACTCGCGGGGGGTGGACATGTCGAAGGGCGGGGAGAAGATGCGCCTCACGCCGCGGTCCATCGAGATGGCGGTGGCCCGGTACTCGCGGGTCTGCGGCATTGCGGTGAAGACCCCCCCCCACACCCTGAGACACTCGTTCGCCACGGACCTTCTCAGCGCCGGAGCGGCCATCCGGTCGGTGCAGGAGATGCTGGGCCACGAGAGCATC
>CALMBS010000391.1 GCA_937860285.1 uncultured Chloroflexota bacterium | reverse complement strand
GATTGCTATGTCGACCTTGACTTTGGTGTTTTGGTTTGAGTATATGGACAACCCTTTCTATGCCGGCTGGCTGAGCGCCGTGTTGATCTCGATGGCCGCACTCCTGGGCAGGAACCTGGTCATGAAGAATGCCACCAGGTCCTTCACCAGGACCACCACCTTCGTGCCCACAGACTGAATTCGTCCGGGACATTATCGCAGGAAAGGAGGCGATGTCAATACCCGCGCGCCGGGAGTGACGCGGCCGACGCCCTCCTTGTCCAGGCTAGCGCTGGTCCGACGCCTGCTGCTCCGGCGCAGCCTGGTTCAGGAAGGAGAGGAGGTCCCGGCCAAACTGCTTCCCCGACGCCGGATGGCCCATTTTGGGGTAGAGGATCAGCCTGGCGTTGGGGATACCGGCGGCGGTCTCGCGGAAGAGCGCCTCCGTGTAGAAGGGGTCCCTGTCGCCGGCCACCACCAGGGTAGGCGCCCTGATCTCGGCCAGGCGCTCCTTGAAGTCATGCTTGTCTTCGGCCTCGATGGTGATCACCAGGTCCGACGGGTCCCGCGGCGGGCGCAGCGCGGCCAGCAGGGATACCAGCCACAGGACCGGCCTGGCGGCGTATTTCGCGGCCCCGCTCCGGGGGAGCATGAGGCCGAACATGGCCGCGTAGGCCTGCCTCCAGCGGCGCTGGCGCGCCAGGTCCCTCACCTGCAGCATCAGGCGCTTGGACTCATCGCTCAACGTGTAGGCGGCCGAATGGATCACCAGCCGGCGGACCAGGTCGGCATGGTCGGCGGCGAAGTGCTGGACCAGGGAACCCCCGGTGGAGAGGCCGATGACGTCCACGGGCCCTCCGAACTCGTCTCTGATCATGGTGGCGTAGTCGTCCGACATGTCCTTCATGGAGCAGCCTGCCGGTAGCCCTGGCCGCCGGGTCACCAGGTACGTCGCGTAGTCGTCCTGGAGGGCGCCATACATCCTGGAGTAGACCCCGCTCATCGACGCGGGGAGGGGCTTGTTCTCGAACATCAGCCCCTGAAAGACAACCAGGGGCCGCGGCCCCCGGCCGAACCGGTTATAGGGCAGGCCGCTGCGGAAGCACCCCGCGGGTTGTCTTGCCGTCGTCACTACGCCGCTGCCTTGCCTGTGGGCTGGATCAGGGTCGATAGCTTGGGCAGGCCCTTGAAAGAGATGTAGTCCGTGGTCCGAACGGTCTTCAGGTTCCTCATCTCACCAACGGAAACGCCGTCGTAGCGGTACTCCTGGCCCTCCTTGTTGGTCTCCACGCAGCTCCACTCGACCATCCAGACGTTGTGGGGGCTGGGCAGGAACGTGCCCTTCAGGCAGACGTTCTTCACCACGAATTTCCTCCTGGGGAACTCCTTCTTCCACCGTTGGTGCCAGTCGGCTATGGCCCTCTTGCCTCTGAGTGTCTCGCCCACACCCAGCTCCGAGGGGCTGTCCCAGACGGCGTCGTCAGACAGTTCGGCCAACGCGGCATCCACGTCGTAGTCATCCTCTCCCATCCGGTCCCAGGCAGCTCGCACGCTCCGTTTGGCCATCCATGATGCAATCATCCCGATGATCCTCCTTCCAACTCTGTCCCCCCCGTCGGGTCCACGGTGGCCAGCCCACTGCCCGCCCAATACAACGTGAGAGTCCTTTGACCGATGACCGGGTCTTGGTGAAGAAAGGAGCGACCTCCCGGCTGGGTAGTTGCTGGTGAGCCGCCGACTCTGACCCATGGGCACCGCCACCCCCCATTTGCCCCGGACGCTGTCTCAGCGTGCCACGATCGCCAGACGCCGAAAGCAGGAGGCCCCTGTGCGGGATTCGATGAAGATACCTTCTACGATAATAGCACCAGCGCCATGGTGGGCGTCAATAGGGACCCACCGGAGATGGAGGGCAAAGGGAGGACCGGCTCCGACAGCATGTCACTCGCCGGCAGATCGCCGGGTCATGCGGACCCCAGGAACCCCAGCACTTCCCTGTTCCACTTCCCGCCGGCCAGGGCGTGCGCGGCCCCCTGGATGACGACCAGCCTGGCCCCCTTCATCCCGGACGCCAGCTCCTGGGCGGACCCGGACGGCATCAGCCGGTCGAGGGCGTCGTGGGAAAGCATGGCCTGCAGCTGCCCCACCGGGACCTCAACCTTGCCCTGCCTGGCCTGTCGCCTGATCAGCGGCATCATCAGGGTCCGGGCCAGGCCGTCGAAGGACTGTGAGGCCATGGCCACCATGAACTGCTGCAGCCTGGCCGGCACGAGGTCCTCCGGTTTCGCCGGGTCCCACTCCGGATACGAGGCCTTGATCATCCCGGCAAACATGTCGCGGAGCCGCCCGCCTCCGGCGCTGGAGGCGGAGAGAATGAGCTTGTCCACCCTCTCCGGGTGCCCTATGGCGATCTCCTGGGCGGCCATGCCGCCCAGGGAGCCTCCCAGGACGTGGGCCTTATCGATCTGGAGATGGTCCAGCAGTCCCAGCGTATCATCGGCGAGCATCTTCGTGGTATATGGCCCCGGCGGCTTGTCCGACTTGCCGAAGCCCCGATTGTCGAAGGTGATCACACGATAGGACTTGCTGAAGGCGCCTACTGCGGAGTACCAGAGGTTCTGGGCGCTGGCGAAGCCGATGATGAGGACCAGGGGCGGGCCGTTGCCTTTCACGTTGCAGGCCAGGTTGATGCCGTTGACCTTGGCTTCAGGCATGGCGCTCACCTCCGCGAAGCAGTCTTGTCTGGGGCAGCCTTGTCTTCCCGTGCACCCCTGGCGGACGCCAGGTCGGGCTCCGGCTGCCTCCGCCTCCCGGTCGAACCGGGGGGTAGCCTTGCGCCGGCTCTTGTGGCCCCGTGGGTACGGTTCGCTGTGGCCGGAGTCCAGCCTGGGCAGTTTGTGGGGTCCTCAGCCTCGTCTGAAGCGGCCCTACCGCCTCTTGCGGCGGGTGCGTCCCGCTGACAGCCTGGCCTTCACCTCCAGGTAGTCCTCAATGCTGCAGACCGGGTAGGTCTCCTCGGTGCACACATCCGACAGGTAGGCGGAAACCACGCTCCCGTCAACCCAGGCCTCGTCCGTCACCTCGACTACCGCCAGAGAGAAGCCGTTGTGCGGCGAGACCACCTGGGTGACGAACCTCATCTTGGCATAGGCGTCCCTCACCGCCTTGGGGGCCTTGCCCGCCAGGATGGCCTCCCATCGCCTGTCCAGGGCGTCGGCCTGCTCCGGGGTCCACCTGTAGATCGAGACAAACAGTCCCATAGTCATCCTCCCTTCAACTGCGCTCCCTCGCCGGCTGCCGGCGAGCGGTGTTCCAGGACCTTACACGATAATAGCACCCACGCCACGGCGGGCGTCAACAGGTTGATACTCAATAGAAGCGAGGGTTCGTCCAGTGGCCACGGGCCGTACTGAACCGGGTTTGATCGCGGGGGTGGTCTACCCGCTCTTGCGGCCGGCCTGCTCCAGGCCGTAGGCGTAGCCCTTGTCGAAGGCGCTGAGGTTGAGGTCCTCGGTCCCTTCGGGCACCGATGCCCGGACCGCCTCGCGCAGGGCCTGGTGCGAGACCAGGTCGGTCACCGCGGCGAAGAAGCCCAGCATGATGATGTTGGCCACCACCGGCCGTTTCATCTCCCGGGCCATGAGCGTGGCCGGGATCGACAGCGGGGCGGGTTTCACTGAAGGGTCGGTCTTGACCAGGTCCGGGTCCACGATGATCAGGGTGCCCTTTGGCGGGTTGAGGCCGTAGTTGGCGTAGGCCTCCTGGGCCAGGATCACGATCACCTCGGGGTTGATGATGCGCGGATAGTCGATCGGGTCCCTGGAGACCACCACCTCGGCGGTGCAGGACCCTCCACGGGCCTCCGGCCCGTAGCTCTGGGTGAGGGTGGCGTAGCCCTTGTCGAAGATGCTGGCGCCCTTGCCCACGATCTCGCCGAACAGGATCACGCCCTGGCCGCCGAAACCGGCGACCCGCAGCTCTCTTCTGGCGGTGCCCTGGCTCATACTTGCCTCAAGACCTCACTTGCTTTTCTGCGCCCTGGCGCACACCTGCTGGTAGTTGCCGCAGAAGCTGGGCCTCTGGATGTCCACGAACTTGCCCAGCATGATGGGGCCGTCCAGCACGATGTCGGCC
>CALMBS010000390.1 GCA_937860285.1 uncultured Chloroflexota bacterium | reverse complement strand
GGTGAGCACCGCCAGCGCGGGGGCCTGGACTGCCAGGACCAGCCCCACGGGGATGTTCCAGATGCGCAGCGCGTTGAGTCGGCGTTCGGTGGATGCGTCAATAGCCATTTCGCGCCTCCTTGTCTGAACGTTCCTGGACTACGATATTCAGCATAGCCGAAGCGACAGGCACGGGCAAGGCCAACGTCAACCCGAAGTCAACAGGCCGGACGCCAACCGGGGGCGCAACGCCCCGGCAAGTGGTAACATGGGTCTATCGGTAATGCTCGGACAAAGGAGGCCGGCCCATGGCAACGCCACAGATCATCCTGCTGGTCATCAACGTCCTCGGCGGGGCGGCCGTAATCGGCAGCTACATCTTCGGCCTGCGGGTGCAGGCGGGCGGGGCCGATGTGCTGTGGGGAGGCGTCCCGGCCGGTATCAGGCCGGTATACGGCATATCCATGATACTGGCCGCCCTGGGCTACCTCGCTTTCCTCTACTTCGTTCTCTTCCGGCTTGAGGCCGATGGGGTGACCATCGCCGGACGGTTCCACTTCAGCCTGTTCTACATCATCTTCCTGCTGATACTGGTCCCCTCCGCCTTCTGGATGCCCCTGACCAATGTCTACGTGGGGAACACCAGCACCGCCACCTGGGTCGCCGTACGCTCGGTGCTGGTGCTGGTGGGGCTGGCGTCCATCTCTCTGCTCTGGGCGCTGCTCACCCTGGAGTCCCAGAAGAGCGGGGCGGCCTACTGGCTGGCGGTGGCCGGCAGCGGCTACTTCGCTTTCCACTGCGCCATCCTGGACGCCATCATCTGGGCCGCCCTCTTCAGGGAGTAGTTGAGGGGCTGGGACTCAGCCGGAGCTGGCCCACAGCCCGAGGCCTTTGGCCCGGGCCTCGTCCTCCATCCGGTCCAGCAGGGCCTGGTGCCCGGTGTCCGGGGGATATGAGCGGGACCAGGCGAGGCCCAGCCGTACCATCTCGGCATTGACCATGGTGCCGTCCACCCAGACGTATCGCAGCAGGCGGCCGTAGTCGTCCCTGTCCCGGACATCCTCCTCCAGCCACACCACCCGGCCCTCCACCAGCCGGCGGTTCTGCTCCGTCGCCTCGCCGGCCAGCTGCTCGTCCGGCATCTCCGGGGCGTCTATGCCAATGTACCTCACTCTGTCACCACCCTCGATCACCATGGTATCGCCGTCGATGACCCGGGTGACGGTGACAGGCTCTCCGGGGGTTCCCCCCGCCGGCTGGTCCCGGCTCTCCCCATCACAGCCGGCCAGCAGCGCGGCCAGGGCCAGTACCACAGTCACGGCCAGCAGGGCCCGGAATCGCCGCCTGCCCGCCAGACTGCTCACCGCCATTATCTCTTGAGGGCCTTTTCCAGGATGCCCTTCACCCCGTCGCCACCCTTGCTCTGGACAAAGGACAGGATCACAGGCACGAACTTCCCGATCATGCCGCCGCCCATGCCCAGCTTGGAGAACCCACCGGCCAGGCCGGAAAGCGAGCCGAGGCCGCCAGGAAGGCCCGACAGCAGCTTGCCCAGACCGCCCGGCGCCTCCCCGGCTGCGGGCGCAGCGCTCATCAGCCCCTCCACCCCCGGCACCGCCGCGGCCACCCTGGCGAAGTCGTCGCCTCCGATCCTCCCTTTAGCGTGGTTGAAGAGCATCCCCACACCGCCACTGGCCTGGGCCTCGGTCACCCCCAGGTTCTTGGTCAACTGGTCTATCAACTCCATCACACACCTCCCGCATTCCCCGATGATGCCCTTCCGATATTATACCCCCCGATACCCTGTCCGGGATTCGGCCCCCGGAGCCAGGGCGTTCTCCGGATTGCATTCCGGCCGACGATGGCTATGATGGTATGCAGGAGGGTTAAGGGGAGTGGACACCTTCCTGGCGCTACTCATCGGCATCGGACTCAGCGCCGCCTGCGGCTTCCGGGTGTTTGTCCCGCTGCTGGGCGTGAGCATCGCCGCCCTGTCCGGCCATCTCACCCTGTTCTCCGGATTCGAGTGGATGGGCACCTGGCCGGCGGTCATCGCCTTCGGCACGGCCACCGTGCTGGAGATCGCCGCCTACTACATCCCCTGGGTGGACAACATCATGGACACCATCACCACGCCGGCCGCCATCGCGGCCGGCATCATCGCCACCGCCTCCGTGTTCGGAGACGTGTCACCCTTCCTGCGGTGGTCCATGGCCGTCATCGCCGGGGGCGGGGTGGCCACCATCATCCGGGGCAGCACCGTGGCACTGCGGGCCGCGTCATCGGGCACCACCGGCGGGCTGGCGAACCACGGCCTCTCCACCGTGGAGATGGTGGTGGCCATCGTGGTCACAGTGCTGGCCATCCTGGTGCCCATCGCCTGCCTGGTGCTGGTGGTATTCATCTCATACAGGATGATCAGGAAGCTGCTCCGGTGGCGGTCAGCCAGGCAGGCCGCCACCAGGTAGGGCGCGGCCAGGGCTGGCCGCCGCGGGCCTGAAGGCCGCCTGGGGCCTGGGACGGCAAAGTGCGGTTTGGAGGGGTGTGGAGATGATACAGGTGGCTTCAGGCGGGTCAGGAGGCAAGCGCGAGGTCCAGGCCGGACGCCGCCGCAAACCGCAGGCGGCGCCCCCCGGCGGACGGGAGCGGGCAGAAGCCCCGCGGCGCGAGGGGAGTCCCGGCAGCAAGGGCGCCGGCGGGGGCGGCCCGGGCGGTGTCTCGGGCTTCGGCGGCCGCAGCCCGATGCGCCTCCCGGCGGGCAAGGGCTGCCTGTCGGGCGGGTCGATCGCCGTGGTGCTGCTCATCGTGGTCATCATCTTCGCTGTCCGCGGCTGCGGCGGCCTGACCACCGAGGACGGCACCGGGAATGGTGTCTACACCGGGCAGATCGCCCAGGTGTCCTCGGCCGGCGACTTCATCACCGACCTCCGACAATACGCCGGCGACCCCTCGATGGGA
>CALMBS010000389.1 GCA_937860285.1 uncultured Chloroflexota bacterium | reverse complement strand
GGCCGCCACCAACATCCGCGCCTGGCTCAAGGGCAACTACCTGGCGCTGGGCACAGAGTACGTCCTGCTGATCGGTGACCCGGACCCCTCCACCGGGGACGTGCCCATGAAGATGTGCTATCCCCAGGAGGCCGACCCGGACTACCCGGAGTGCCCCACCGACTTCTTCTACGCCGAGCTGACCTCCAACTGGAACGCGGACGGCGACTCCAGGTACGGTGAGTTCATTGACGATTTCTGGGGGAGCCCGCCCCGGGCGGCCGAGGTGGCGGTGGGACGCATCCCCTTCTACGGAGACACCGCCGACCTGGACCGCATCCTGGCCAAGATCGTCGCCTACGAGAACGCGCCGGCAGGCAGCATCTCCTGGCGGGAGAATGTGCTCCTGCCCATGAAGCCCTCCGACGAGGAGACCCCGGGATACCAGCTGGGAGAGGAGATCAAGAACAGGGTGCTCGGCCCCGCCGGCTGGGCCTACCACCGGGTCTATGACTCGAATTACTGGCTCAGCCCGGCCCCGGAGACCGTGCCCTGCAACATCGCCAACGTCACCAGTGCCTGGAAACGCGCCGGCTACGGGGCCGTCATCTGGTGGACCCATGGCACCAGCACATCCGCCTCCTACGTCATGAACACGTCAAACGCTGCCACGCTGGACGACAATCACCCGTCCCTGGCCTTCCAGTGCTCCTGCCTGAACGGGACGCCGGAGTCCAGCAGCAACCTGGGCTACTCCCTGCTCCTCAACGGCTGCATCAGCACCGTGTGCGCCTCCCGCGTCTCCTGGTACGAGATCGGGCAGACCTCCTTCGCCGGATCGGCGACCAATGCCGGCATGGCCTTCGAGTACGCCCAGCGCGTCATCGCCGCCGGCATGTACGCCGGCGATGCGCTCACCGACCTCAAGACCGACGTGGTGCCCGCGTACGAGGAGCTGTGGATGAACTACCTGGACTTCAACCTCTACGGCGACCCGGCGGTCGGCCTGTCCAACAGTGCGCCGGACTCGCCGGCGCCCTCCGTGTTGACGTACTATCCCCGGAATGTCGCCACCAAGTCGGCCCGCCTGAGGGCCAACCTGGCCTCAAAGGGACAGGTCGAGTCCGTCAACCTGTCCTTCCAGTGGGGCACCGCCTCCGGCCTCTATGACGGGGAGATTGAGGTAGGCGTCAGGTCCACTACCGGAACCTACTACTCGGACCTCACCGGCCTCAACCCGGGAACAACCTACTACTACCGGGCCGTGGCCGAGGGCTGGAGCACAAGCTATGGGGACGAGAAGAGCTTCACCACCCTGACCACCCCGCCGTCGGTCAGCAGCGGCAGCGTCACGGCTATCACCTCCTCCTCGGCCAGGCTGAACGGCAGCCTGTCGTCGCTGGGCACAGCCGCAACCGTCTCCGTCTCGTTCCAGTGGGGCACGTCACCGGGGAGCTACGATAGTGAGACAGCTCCGCAGCCCAGGACCGCCACGGGAGCGTTCCAGACCGACCTCACCGGCCTGCAACCGGACACCACCTACTACTGCCGGGCCAAGGCCGCCGGGGACAGCACCGCCTACGGTGCCCAGAGGACATTCACCACCCCACTCGCCCCGCCCACGGTTGAGACGGCCCTGGCCGCCATCATGGACGGCACATCGGCCCATCTCAACGGACGCCTGTACTCCACTGGCTCGGCGTCCAGCGTGACCGTCTCCTTCCAGTGGGGGACCTCTCCGGGGACCTACGGCCGCACCACCACCGCCGAGACCATGCAGGTCCCCGGCAACTTCTCCTCCACCCTCACGCGCCTCACCCCCGGCACTACCTACTACTACCGCGCCGCCGCAGACGGCGCGGGGAGTCCGGTCTACGGGCTGGAGCAGGTGTTCACCATGCCGGTCACACCACCGGCCGTGACCAGCGGGAACGCCACTAATGTGGAGATGACCACGGCCACCATCAACGGCGAGCTCATCTCAACGGGCACGGCGGGGACGGCGACCGTCTCCTTCGAGTGGGGGGAGGCGCCAGGGGTCTACGATCACCGGACTGACCCGGTGAGCCGCACTGCCGCCGGGGCCTTCCAGTCGTCCCTGAGCGGACTGGCTCCCGGGACCACCTACTACTACCGGGCCAGGGCGGACGGCCAGGGTGAACCCTCCCATGGACTGGAGATGAGCTTCACCACCGCCACTACCTATCCGCGGGTGGCTACCGGGTCCGCCACCAGCATCACCACCTCGTCGGCCACCATCAACGGCGAGCTCGTCTCGAGGGGGCTGTCCGACAGCGTGCAGGTCTCCTTTGAGTGGGGCACCGCCCCCGGGGCCTACGACCACGAGACGCCATCCGAGCTCATGACCGCGACGGGCCCCTATCGTTACTACCTGACCGGCCTGGACAGCGGCGCGACGCTCTACTACAGAACGAAGGCGGTGGGCTACGGCGACCCCGTGTACGGAACCGAGCTGGTCTTGACGGTGTTCCGGAGGCCGCTGATCGCCGCCGTCAGCCCGGCTGCCGGGGCCGTCGGCCAGAGCCTGACCGTGGCCATATCGGGGTCCGCCTTCACCACCACCCCGGTGCTCTCCCTGGGCCCCAACATCGTGGTGAGCGGATTCGAGGTGGTCACCGACGACCTGATCATCGCCCGGGTCCTGATCCCCTGTGACACCGCCGCCGGGTCCGGCGATGTCTGTGTTACCACCGGTGGCGGCGCGGCCGTCCTCACCGCAGGCTTCACCGTCGTTGACTCGGCGCCGTTTGCCCCGCGGAACGTGGCGCCGCTGGATGGCGTGGGGACCACGACCCTCACCCCGGCGCTCCACTCGTCAGCCTTCTCCCACCCCTGCCCCGCGCGCACCCACACCGCTTCTCAATGGCAGTTGACAGGGACGGCCGGTAGCTACGGCCGGCCGGCCTTCGACAGCGGCGCCGATACGGCGAATCTCACCACCATGGCGCTGCCGGTGGACGTGGTGGAGAGCTACCCGTGGTGCTGGTGGCGGGTGAGATACCAGGACAACCGCGGCAACTGGTCGGAATGGTCGTCGGAGACCTCTTTCGCCCCGCCCTCCTTCGTCAAGGCCGCCCTCGATGGCGCAGCCGAGATCATCGTCCTCGACTCGCAGGGGCTGGCCACGGGGTCCCTGGGCGGGCAGGTGCAGCAGCGCATCCCGCAGTCCGCATTCGACAACGGCACCGTGACTGTCCTTTCCCCGGCAGGCACGCAACGGTACCAGGTATGCGGCACGCAAGACGGCACCTACACCCTGACGGTGACCCGCCTGGCCGGGGACCATCTGCTTGCCTTCAGGGCCGCCGGCATCCCGGTGTCCGCCGGAGAGATCCACGAATACACCATCGACTGGAACAGGGTCTATGCCGGGGGAGAGGCAGCCACCATACACATCGACTCCGATGGCGATGGCGCCTCCGAGCGGACCGCCGTGGTAGCCGCCGACATCGGCGCTCAGGACTTCCTGTCCGCCGGGGACGGCCGCCGCGGGGTCCCGGCCTGGGCCTGGGTCCTGGCCGGCCTGGGACTGGCTATCGCCTGTGCCGCCGGTGCGTTGCTGGTGGCCCGGCGCCGCGGGCGGGGACAGGCCGGCGCCGGCCGCTAGGCTGGCGCCGGGCGGGTTCCGGCCGGGGACGGCCCGTCAGGAGGCCGAAGCGCTCTTCAGGGCGTCCAGGTCCAGCGGAGCACCCTTGGAGGGCTCCCGGCGCAGTTGGATGGCCCCGGTGGGGCACACGTCCACGCAGATGCCGCACCCCATGCACTTGGCCAGGTTGATGGCCGCCTTCTGGTCCTTCTGGTCCATGCTGATGGCATTGAAATGGCAGGTCTTCTCCGCGCAGACACCACAGCCGTTGCAGTCGTCATTCACCTCCGCGACGTAGCCGGAGGGAGCGATGATGGGCACGGCGCCCCCCAGCATGTTCCACATCCGCACACCGAGGCAGCAGCAGCTGCAGCAGTTGCAGATCATTCCCATGCGGTTCCCCAGCTCCTCCTTGAACCAGGCACTGTGGACGAACCTCTTCTCGTGCGCGAACTCGAGGACCCTCACTGCCTCATCTACCGAGACCTTTCGGAACTTGGGGTTCTGCTCCGCCAGGAAGGAGGCGAAGGGGTCCCCGACGAAGAGGCACACCGGCTGGTCGGGAGTCACGCAGGGGTGCTCCACGTTCTCCCGGCAGGGACAGGAGCCCAGGGCAATGGTGTCATTGCCGGTCAGGATGACGTCGCGGGCCACCTTGAAGGGCATCACCGTCTCGGGTGGGGAGATGTTCACGTCGTCCTTGTTGGTGACCAGCTTCAGCGCATCCTTCAGCCCTACCACCTTCCCATGGTAGATGTTGGTGTCGACGCTGATGGAGGTCTCGGCGACCCGAAGGATGTGGTGCTTGAGCACCTGGTCCACGTCTTCGTCCGGCCTCTGCCCGATTTCCATGGGGACCTGCCCCGACTGAAGCATGGCGTGGTACATCAGCCTCTGTATGTGCTTCAGGTAGTGGTAAGCGGGAAAGAAGTTGTTCTTCTCCCCCGCAGAGTAGACGTCCCAGAGCGCCTTGGTGACTTCGTCGTGCATGGTCCCCCCTTCAGTGCCGGAATAGCCCGGATTGGTGCGAGTCCCGGCGGGCTCCGCGCCACCGGACTGCTGCGGAAAGATTATCACCAGCCAGAAGCGCCGTCAAAGCAGAAAACAAGGGCCCCCGGCGTCGCCGGTATCCAGAGGGGCCCTGTTTCACCGAAGAACCGCCACGCCTACGGAGCGCTGTCACCGTTGGCCGCTGATTCCAGGAACAGCCTCCACAGGATGGCCGCCAGGGCGGCGCCGATGATGGGGGCCACCAGGAACAGCCACCACTGGGAGAGTGCATCACCCCGGACCATGAGCGCCGGCCCGAAGCTACGGGCCGGGTTGACCGATGTCCCGGTGACGGGTATCCCCACCAGATGGACGAAGGTCAGGGTCAACCCGATTGCTACCCCCGCGAAGCCCTTGGGCGCCGCCTTGCTGGTCGACCCCAGGATGACCAGCAAGAAGAAAGCGGTCAGGATCACCTCCGCCAGGAAACAGGCCCCCAGCGCGTAGCCCTTGTAGTCGTCGCCAAAGCCATTCTGCCCCAGCCCGTTCGCCTCGAGCGAGTAGGTGTCGATGCCATTGGCCACCACCATGAGCAGCGCCGCGCCCACGATCGCCCCCAGGAACTGGGCTATGATATACATGACGCAGTCTTTGGCCTTCATCTTCCCCGCTACCACCATGGCCACCGACACGGCCGGGTTGACGTGGCACCCGGAGATGGGCCCAATGGCGTAGACCATCCCCAGGACCACCAGGCCGAAGGCCAGGGCCGTCGGCAGGTACTGGCCCCCGCTCAGCACCGCTACACCACACCCCACGAACACCAGGGTCAGGGTTCCCGCGAACTCGGCGAAGTACTTCTGACTGTCCTTGGCCATTGCCCCCGCTCCTTTCTGGTCACCGATACATCATCGACTTCGTTGACCGGGGTATACCACAGGCGTAGCCCCTTGTCAAAGGGCCCCCGGAGCGTAACCGCACCCGGGGGCCCTGTTTCCCTGAACCAACCGTCAGGCGGCCTAGGAGGCCGACGGGCTGGCTTCCTCGCCGGCGGAGTCGAAGAACAGCTTCCACACCAGGGCCGCCACAATGGCACCCAGCGTGGGTGCGAGCAGGAAGACCCAGATCTGCTTCATGGCGTCTTCGCCCCAGACAAGGAGCGCCGGTCCCAGGCTCCTGGCCGGGTTCACCGATGTCCCGGTGATAGGGATGCCGACCAGGTGGATCAGCACCAGAGAGAAGCCGATCGCTATGCCGGCGAACCCCTTCGGTGCCGCCTTGCTGGTGGCGCCGAAGATCACCATCAGGAAGATGAAGGTCAGCAGCACTTCCGCCAGGAAGCAGGCACCAAGGCCGTAGCCGTCGCCGTAGTTCTCGCCATAGCCATTCTGCCCCAGCCCGACCGCACTCCGGGAGTAGCCGTCCACGCCGCTGGCCACCGCCAGGAGGAGCGCCGCGCCCACGATGGCCCCCAGACACTGGGCGATGATGTACATGAGGCAGTCCTTGCCCTTCATCTTGCCCGCGACCAGCATGGCGATCGAGATGGCCGGGTTAATGTGGCACCCGGAGATGGGCCCGATGGCGTACACCATGGCCAGCACCGTCAGGCCGAAGGCGAACGCTATGCCCGTGAACCCGATGTGCCCTCCGGCAATGACCGCACTCCCGCACCCGATCAACACCAGGGTCATTGTTCCCAGGAACTCGGCGACATACTTTTGACTGTCCTTTCCCATTGTCCTCCTTCTTTCTTTCTCTCACTCAGACGTAGTCGGCCTGACGCACAGGAAAGGGCTTATACCACAGCCTTCAAAGGGTTGTCAATAGGTCTGCGGGCAGGTTCACCCGGTCCTGCGGACCGCGGGCGCGGAGAACAGAAGGAAGGACTCGATATGGTCTATTGTGCCGGTGTTCAGTGGCAAAGGGGGATGCCGGCGGACGGTGGCGGTGCCGCTGGATTACTCCCCGGGCAGCCGTGCGACCTTGCGGGCGGCCTGGATGAAGGCCTCCGTGCCCTGGGCGACAATGCTCAGCTGTTCAGGAGTCATGGCTTCAAGTATGCGGCCTATCGAGACCCGGCCCGAGACCCTGAGCCTCTTCATGAACTCCTCACCCTCCGGGGAAAGCCGGGAAATCACTACCCGCCTGTCTCCGGGAAGGCCTTCCCGGACCACGTATCCCTTTTCCACCAGCCGGTCCACCACTCCGGTGGCCGTGGCCATGGTCACGTCGAGGCCGGTCGCCAGCTCGCTCATCCTCGTGGCCCCGGTCCTCCAGAGTATCAGGAGGACCTTCAGCTGGGGCATGGTGATATCTGTGGCCAGCCACTCATCCGGCAGGATGGGCACAATCACAGTCTCAAGCTGCTCCAGGCTCTCCTGTATCCCCTGTATTACCTGAGGCATGCCGCCCTTGGCGGTACCGTTGGCTGCGCTGGTCTTCATAGCCACCCTCCACTACGGACCAAGCTTAGTGCGGTTGTTATCTTTAGCACTATCCTAATATTATATCACAAACGCGGGCATTATTTCAAGACAGTGGCACACTGCATTCTCAACCCGCACTCGGAAATGCTAGAATTATGCCCGATGGAACCTATAGAGTGGACCGCCGCCGGGATAAGGATCATCGACCAGTCGCGGCTGCCTCACGAGCTGGTCCGCCTCGACCTGACCACCCTCCAGGAGGTGGCCGAGGCCATCGCCGTCCTGCGAGTCCGGGGCGCGCCGCTGATCGGCATAGCCGGCGCCTACGGCCTGGCCCTGTGCGGGCAGGCGATTGAAGCCGACGGCCGATCCCGGTTCATGGAGGAGCTGCGCCGGATCGCCGGCGCCCTGGCCTCCACGCGGCCGACGGCCGTCAACCTGCGCTGGGCGCTGGACCGGGTGCTGGCCGCCGCAGAGCGCGGGGCGGACGTCGCCGCCAGCAAGGCGGCCATCATCGCCGAGGCCCAGGCGATCCACCAGGAGGAGAGGCAGGCCACCAGGAGACTCTCGGAGCTGGGCGCGGGGCTGATCGGGGACGGCTCCACCGTGCTCACCCACTGCAACGCCGGGGCCCTGGCCACCGGCGGATACGGCACGGCCCTCGGCGTCATCAGGGCCGCCAGGGCCCAGGGCAAGAGGATCGAAGTCTTCGCCACCGAGACCCGCCCCCTTCTCCAGGGCGCCCGCCTCACGGCCTGGGAGCTGATGCAGGACGGCATACCCGTCACCCTCATCACCGACTCCATGGCCGGCCACTTCCTGAGCCGCCGCCGGATAGACTGCGCCATCGTGGGGGCCGACCGCATCGCCGCCAACGGGGACACGGCCAACAAGATCGGCACCTACGCGCTGGCAGTCCTGGCCCGGGAGAACGGCGTGCCCTTCTATGTCGCTGCGCCGCTGTCCACCATCGACCGCTCCCTGCCGTCAGGAGACGGCATCCCCATTGAGGAGAGGCCTCCGGAGGAGGTGACCCGGATCGCCAGCCTCCCGGTGGCGGCGCCGGGGGTAAGGGCGGCCAACCCGGCCTTCGACGTCACGCCGCACCGCTACATCTCAGCCATCATCACTGAGCGCGGCAGGGTAACCGCGCCCTACCAGGGCGGCATCGCCGCGCTCTTCGCGCCGCCACCAGCCCAGTCTGAAGGAGGACCCAGTGGTTGAAGCCAGGATCGGAGTCATCGGAGGCAGCGGCCTCTACCAGATCAGCGGACTCTCTGATCTCAGAGAGACCAGAGTGCCCACCCCCTTTGGCGAGCCCAGCGACCTGATCGTCACCGGGACCCTGCAGGGTATCCCCATGGCCTTTCTGCCCAGGCACGGCAGGGGGCACCAGGCAAGCCCTGGCGAGCTGCCGGCACGGGCCAACATATTCGCCCTGAAATCGCTCGGCGTCGAGCGCATTGTCTCCGTCAGCGCCGTGGGCAGCCTCAGGGAGGACCTCCATCCTCTCGACCTGGTCATCCCGGACCAGATCATCGACCGCACCCGGGGCCGCGCCAGCACCTTCTTCGGCCGGGGACTGGTGGCGCACATCGGTTTCGCCGATCCCTTCTGCCCCCACCTGAGCCGGATACTCTGCGAGACAGCGGAGAGGCTGGGCACGCCCGCCCGCCGCGGCGGCACCTGCGTGGTCATCGAAGGGCCCGCCTTTTCCACCAAAGCCGAATCGCACCTGTACCGGTCCTGGGGGGCCAGCATCGTGGGGATGACCGCCCTGCCGGAGGCCAAGCTGGCCAGGGAGGCCGAGATCTGCTACGCCACGCTGGCCTTCGTCACCGACTACGACTGCTGGCACGAGAGCGCCGAGCCGGTGTGCGTGGAGATGGTGGTGGCCAACCTGCAGCAGAATGCCGAGACGGCCAAGAACATCGTGCGGGCGGCCATCGAGGAGGCGGCCGGGGAGCGCGCCTGCGGCTGCGGCAGCGCTCTCAAGGACGCCATCATCACCTCCCGCCAGCACATCCCCGCCGCCATCAAGAAAGAGTTGGCCCCGCTGGTCCGGAAGTATGTAGAATAGACTAGAGGTGCCACATGACCGTCAATGCCAGGTTCGG
>CALMBS010000388.1 GCA_937860285.1 uncultured Chloroflexota bacterium | reverse complement strand
CGACCGGGGCTATCACCACGGGTGGCGCGACGGCTACGACCAGGGGTACGCCGCAGCCCAGGGCAACCCCTCCACCTCCCCGGGGCACGCCTTCACCTTTGATGAGGCCCGGGCCGCCTCGGCCCGGGCCGCCGTGGACGACGCTGCCGGTGTCGCCCGGACCTACCGGCCCTCCGGGCAGTACGAAGCCGGCGTTTACGACTGCAACGACATGGCGGAGGAGCTCTGGACCGCCTTCAACCAGGCCGGAGTCCCGTCCTTCATGGTCGTGGGAAACATCAGGCTGGACAACGAGGCCTTCGACGATTGCGACCACTGCTGGGTGGTGGTGTTCTGCGCCGACGAGAGCACGGGGCAGGAGGTCACCCTGGCCGTCGATGCCCAGGTGGGCCTGGTGGGGGCTGTCGATGGGCCCCCGGGCTCCGCCGGCGCCCTGGCCACGGCCGGCGCCGGCATTCTCCCGGGAGTCAGCGCGCAGTACGCGGAGGGCTTCTTCTACGAAGACCCGGCCAGCCTGAGGGAAGACCTGGGGACACGGTGGTAGTCCAGGCAGACCCGAGCGGGCGCCAGCCGGGGTTCAGGCCACCCTGTTTCCCCGTATCCCGATCACCACCTCGTCCAGCGGTATCCTCTGACCGCTGCGCCGGATGGCCTCTTGCGCCATATGCGTCAGGCCGGAGCAGCAGGGCACCTCCATGCGGGCCACGGTGATACTCCGCACGCCGGACCGGCGCAGGACCTCAGTCAGCCTGGCCTGGTGGGCCTCGAAGTCATCGAGCTTGGGGCAGGCCACCATGACCGCGTGGTCCTCCAGGAAGTCGGGGTGGAACCGGGCATAGGCGAAGGGCACGCAGTCGGCGGTCAGCACCACGTCGGCCCCCTTGAGAAAGGGCGCACCCGGAGGCACCAGGGCCAGCTGCACCGGCCAGTGCGACAGCTTCGGGGACCAGTCGGGCGCCGCTGCGCCGCATCCGTCCGCTGCCGGGCCGCGGGCCGCGTCGCCGCGACAGATGCCGGCTCCCCCCCTCTCCAGACTGGTCACGCTGGAGGATGGGCAACCGCAGGGGAGAGACCCACCGGCGTGGTGGGCCACCGCCACCTCCGTGAACTCCTCGGCCTCCCTCTCCTCAATGGTGATAGCCCCCTCCGGGCACTCTCCCAGGCACGCGCCCAGTCCGTCGCAGTACCGGTCGCCCACCAGCCTGGCCTTCCCGTCCACTATCTGCAGCGCCCCCTCGGCGCAGGCCGGCACGCACACGCCGCACCCGGTGCACCGCTCCTCGTCGATACGCACCACTTTCCTTATTATCCTGGTCTTACCGGACATCACGCCCCTCCCTCCCGGCCTCATCATCGCCCTTCATCTGCCGCCATCGCTCCTCCCCCAGGCACTCGCGGGCCGCGGCGCACCAATCGACGCAGGAAGGCAGCCTCTCGCTGTAGACCATCTCCCCGCACTGGCCGCACTTCACCTTGACCTCGCTGGTGAATATCTCCACTTCCGCGCCGCACTTCGGGCAGCTCTGGAGCTGGATCCGCACCGCCCTGTCCATACCGGGGCACCTGTTTATCATCGCCGCCACCTCCTGTCACACCCGGAGGCCGCCGGAATCCCTGGCCGAGATGATAGGCCCCCCGGGACATCGGCACCATGACCCAGGTCATACAGACGGGGATGGATGACCGGCAACCGCAAAGGACAGGCGGGCCGGCCTAGCCCGGCGAGGACTCGCCCAGCGCCTTGAGCCGCCCATCATCCAGGATATCCGTCCGGCCCCGGCCGGAGCGGATGATCCCGGCCTTCTTCATGCGGCTCATGACCCTGATGGTGGTCTCAATGGTGGTCCCGGACATGTCGGCGATATCCTGCCGCGTGAAGGGGAGGCCGGGCCCCAGCCTGGATGAGAGCATCAGCAGGGTGCGGGCCACCCGCTGCTCCGCCCTCTCTCCGGCCAGGGCGTTGAGACGGCCCTGGGCATCCCGCAGCCGCCCGCCCAGCATGTTGATTATGCGCAAGGACACCTCGGGATGGCCGGCCAGGAAGGCCAGGAACCTGTCCCTCCCGATCCCCAGCGCCACGGTGTCAGAGACCGCCTGGGCCGAAGCCGGGTACGGCCGGTCCTCGAAGACAGCCACCTCGCCGAACACCTCGCCGGGCCCGAAGAAGGCCACCACGAACTCCTTCCCCAGCGAGGAGTGCTTCAAGACCTTCACCCGCCCCGAAGCCACCACGTAGAAGTGCGTCGGCGGGTCCCCTTCCCAGAACACGTACTCGCCTTCGTGGAACGAGCGGCCCGCGGCCAGCTCGGAGAGGGCGGCCAGGTCATCTGCGTTCAGGCCGGAGAAGATGAGGGAGCGCTTGAGCACCCCGGCCCGGTCCGTCACTCCTGCGGCTCCACGTGGATGACGATGTGCGCCAGGTCCGGGAACTGCCCGTGCAGGAAGGCCTCGATGCTGGTGGTCAGATCGTGCGCGTCGGCGATGCCCAGATCGGGAGACACGGTGCAGTGGAAGGACAGCCCCAGGCGGTTTCGGCTGTCACTGGTGATGCTGACGCTGTGACAGTCGAGGAGGGCCGGATAACCCACCCGCAGCCGGCCGACGGCATCCAGTATCGCCGGGGACAGCGACTCGGCCGCCGGCTGGCAGGCCGTCCTGGCGCCGCTGGGCTCTATGTGGACCGCCACATCCCGGATGGCGGGCAGCTGGCGCAGCAGCGACTCCTCCATGGCGGTGACCCGCTCGTGGGCATCATCAACGCTCAGATGGTCCGGGACCTCGGCGTGCATCTCCAGGGTCTGCCGGCCGTTGACATCCCGCAGGATCAGGTCATGCACATCCACGCCATGGGCCGCCGCAATGCCGCGGATGCTTTCCAGGGGATTGGAGGTGTCGGGCTCACAGGGCTCCACGTGCACCATGACGTCGGACTTGGGCACCATCTGGTGGACCTTGTTCTCGGCCTCCGCGGCGATGCCGTGCGCCCGCTCCACGCTGGTATCGGGCTTCACGCACAGGACCAGGTCCACGAAGGTGGCCGGACCGCTCTGGCGCACCCGAACCTGCCGCACCGAGGCCACGCCGGGCAGCCTGGCCATGGCCTGGCGGACGGAGTTGTCCAGGCCCCTGGGGGCCCGGTCCATGAGCACCGCGATGGTACGCTGCCCCAGCCGGACACTGACGTAGACGACGATGGCCGACACGCCCAGGGCCGCGATGGCGTCAGCCCGCAGCAGCCACTCCGATGCCACCGGATGCGAGGCTTCCAGGCGGTCCCCCAGCCATATTCCCCCGAGGCCCAGGATAACCACACAGGAAGACCAGATATCGGTGGAGAAGTGCAGCGCATCCGCCTCCAGGGCCTGGCTGCCGTGCTTCCGGGCCGCTCGCATCAGGGCCCGGGAGCGGGTGAAATCCACCACGATGGAAATGCCCATGACCGCGAAGGCCCACGGCGTCACCCTGACCACCACGTCTTCGAAGAACAACCGGTTCACGGCCTCGTAGACGATCCAGGCGCAGGTGGCCAGCAGCAGCAGGGTCTCGACCAGGGCCGAGAGGTTCTCCACCTTCCCGTGGCCATAGTGGTGCTCGCTGTCCGGCGGGCGGCCGGAGAGCCTCACCGCCAGGAAGGTGACCACCGCCGCGATGAGGTCCAGGCCACTGTGGGCCGCCTCCGCCAGCATGCCCAGGCTGCCGGTGAGCAGCCCCACCACCAGCTTCATGGTAGTGAGGAGGATGGCGGCGATGACCGAGGACAGGGCCACGGTCTTCTTCTCCCGCTCGCCCCGCTCTTCAGCCGATGGCCCGGTGTCGCGCATCTCGCTCATCGTCTTCATTGCGCCGGCTCCAGGTCCGGAGATATACAAAAAAGGCCCATGGGAAGGTCCCACGGGTCTTTGACCCACTGCCCCGCAAAGCCCGGCCGCCTCCACTGCCGGAGCGCCTGGTCCGTGAGGTATTCTAAGGACAGTCCTTCGGCCTTGTCAATAGCCGTCCCGATTCTTGACACCCATGGCCTTTGGCCATATGATCGTCCAGTGGCCTTTGTCTTTGACCCCGACGTCCTGCAGAGCATCTGCCGGAAGCACCTCTCTCTCCCTCTAGAAGAGAAGTTCGAGGCCATCACCGACGATCTGGACAAGGAGTACCCCAACCGCATCCGCCGCAAGAAGACCTGGGTCTTCAAGATGTGCGGCGGCTCCATGGGTATGCTCTCCATTATGTACGCCTCGGTGACGGAGCTCCTGGTGCTGTTCGGCAGCCCGACGGGCTCCGAGGGCTACACCGGCCGGTACCACTGGTCCCACGTGTACGACATCCTGCTGGAAGGCGAGATGCGCTGCTACGCCCGCGGGCAGTTCGAGCCCGCCGTCTACAAGCCCGGCGACATGGCCTTCCTGCGGCGGGGCTACGACAAGGGCTACCGCATGGCCGGCCACACCTGGATGCTGGAGTACTCCCGGGGACTCATCCCCACCATGCTCATTTTCGGCATCCTGGGGAGCCTGCCGCAGACGCTGGATTTCAAGAGCGCCCGGCAGCAGCTGTGGGAGTTCTCGCGGATGGCCCTCCGGGAGCTCCTGCGGGGCAAGATCTAGCGCCCGCCAGCCCCCCCCGCGCCTTCCCGCCAAACTGGCCGCCCGGCCTAATGACAGCCCCTATATGT
>CALMBS010000387.1 GCA_937860285.1 uncultured Chloroflexota bacterium | reverse complement strand
CCCGCGTTGACACGCCCCCTGGCGATGACGCCCCGGACGCGCTCCGCGCCGGGGAGCCCGACGCCATTCGCGCCATGGTCATCGACAGCCGCGAAGCCATGCGCGAGGGACTGCGCACCATGCTCAAAGGCGATGACCGGATCACGGTCATCGGGGCGTTCAGCGGCGGCCAGGAGGCGGTCCAGCGGGTCAGGGAGCTGTCGCCGGACATCGTGGTGATGGACATCTCCATGCCCGGTTCCGACGGCATCGAGACGGTCAGGCGTCTCAAGGAGGCCCGGGCCAACATCGGCATCCTGGTCCTCTGCGACGACCGGAAGTCACTGGTCCCGGCCGTCAAGGCCGGCGCGGTCGGGTTCCTTTCCCGGAACATCAGCCGATCGGAGCTGGCGGCCGCCATACAGCTCATCTACCTGTGGCGGCTGGTACTGTTTGACGATGAAGGTTCCCACTTCGCCCTGGTCAAGGTCTGACGGCGGACGCGCCTGCCCGCGGCGGGGGGCGCCATGAGCATAATGGCGGTCCTGCTGTATGCCGGAGTCACCACGCTCACGGCAGCTCTCGTCACGCTGTTCACCGCGGGGATGGCCGCCGGCAACATGGAGCGCCGCGGCCGGAAGCGCCGCTACCGGCAGATGGAGGCTACCATGACCCGCCGACAGCCGGAGGCCTCCAGGACCGAACGACCGCTGGAGGTCTCCAGGACCGAACGGCCCTTGGAGGGCGCCAGACCCGAGCCGGAGACCCCGGCCGAGGTGCCGGCCCCGGCCCAGCAGGCCGAGGCGGCCCAGGGACTGCCGGCCCCGGTGAGCACCACGGCCGCCTACGCGGTCCAGGGAACGCCACCCGCCGCCAGGGAGAAGAAGCTGGCAGAGCGCCACGCCCCATCCGCCCGCCGACCTGCGGCGCCGGCGGCAGCCCCCGACGCCATGGCCGACCTGGAGAAGCTCCTGCAAGACCTGGAGATGCCCACCGGAGGCCTGGTTGGCAACGCCCCGCCTGAGGATGGCGGCGGCACCCTGGACATCTTCGCCGGCATGGGAGAACCCGAGATGGCTGTGGCCGGCCTGGACAACGACCTCAACGGGATCGACGGCGGCGGCCTGCCCTCCTCCACCCCCGCCCGCAGGTCCACACCGAAGCCCCGGCGCTAGCGCCCCGCCCCCGCGACCGCAACCCCTGCCCGGCTACTTCGTGTACTCGAAGATGCGTATCTGGGGCACCGTGTCGCCCGCCCTCGACCAGGTCACCGTCTCCGTCGAGTCGCGGATCAGGGTGAAGTGCGTGAGCGCCTCCAGCGGCACGCAGCTGACGCGGGGGTCGCTGCTCACTATGGCGTAGTGGCCCGAGGCCGGCCTGGCGGCAACGGCGGCCTGGGCCGCGGCATAGGAGTCGAAGGACTCGGTCTGGGTCACCACCTTGAACTCCGTACCCTCGCTCAGCACCGGCTTCCAGGTTATCACCTTGCAGGACCCGGCGGCGGGCGTGACGGCCTTGCCCTCGAACAGGTACAGCCGGACCGAGATGCACTGGTAGTAGGCCGGGTAGAAGAAGGTCGCCTGGGTGTACGACTTGGCGCCCTGGGAGTTCGTGGTCTCGACCAGGAAGTTGTCGTAGTAGTCCGCCTGGTCCTTCCCGGTGACGCTGAACGGCCCGTAGAACTTGGCGTTGGTGCTCATCAGCTGGTTGTCCAGGATGACATACCGGCCCCCGTACTGGTCCATGACCTTCGCCGCGTCGGCCTCGCTCTGGGCGATGAAGAACTCCGCCACCCCCGGAATGGCCCCTCCCGGGTTCTGGCAGGGAGGCCGGTGCCCGATGCGGGCGATCCAGTAGCCATAGTCCCACCAGGCCATCACCCCGTACGCGTCCGGGAAGGCGGAGTAGTCCAGCGGGGTCGAGTAGCGGGCGTAGTAGTAGTCCGAGCCGTCCGCGGTCCTGAAGGGGTCCGGGGTGTTGTTTTTCAGCCACTCCAGGGACTCGCACCACGCGTCAGGAGGCTCATACACCGGATTGGCCGGGTCCCGGTCGGCGGTGGCCTGGGCGAACTCGATGGGGTAGACCCAGTGCTCCTGGCCCAGGTCGCCCGGCAGGGCCATCCGGTCGTAGGGCACCAGCGTGAAGAGCGAGAAGAGGGCTATCGCCACCAGGGTGACGTAGGCATAGGCCGGCTGCAGCCGCTGGGATTCGACCCGGGCCTTCTTCCTGTCGTCAAGGTAGACCAGCCTGGTGGAGATGTCCCGGGGGCCCACCCTGACCAGGACGCAACCGATGGTCCGCACCACCCCGCGGGGGTCGGGCGGGCTGGCATAGACGTGGGCGATCTTGTCGGCATTCGACTTGAGAATTTTTGCCGCCACGCCGCGCTCGCCGTCGGAGGACGGAAGGTCCATGTA
>CALMBS010000386.1 GCA_937860285.1 uncultured Chloroflexota bacterium | reverse complement strand
CATGCTTTTCATGGTTATTGGGGGCAACAATCAGGCCTTCTACATGCTTCCGCCGGAGAAGATGATGGAACAGGCCATGCTGATGGACGCATGGACCCGGAAACAGCTTGAGTCCGGGAAGTGCAAGGCCATATACGTGGCGGACGGCAACAAGCGGTACTTCTCCATATGGGAACTGGCTTCGTATGAAGAAGGGGTCCAGCTTTCGATGGCCGGCCCGACCTGGCAGTATCAGGACTTCGAGGTGATCCCCGTCGTCGACTACGATCAGTCCATGAAGCTGGCCATGTCCGCCCCAGGGAAATAGCCGCCCGGGCCCAGGGGCTGGGCAGAGATGCCCGCCGCCCTCGGGTGCGTGCGTGCCGGTGGCCATTCTGTGTGTCAGAAATGGCGCGGGAGTATTGCGGGCTAAGACAGGGGACGGAGGAGGAACATGCCAAAGGTGAGAGTCGGCGACATCAACATGCACTATGAGACATACGGTGAGGGCGATCCCCTGGTCCTGATCCCGGGCCACGGTATCGACTGCATGGCGGACTACTTCTGTCAGATCCCAGTCCTGGCAGAGCACTACCGCGTCATTGCCATAGACAACAGGGGCAGCGGCCTGAGTGATAAGCCGGACATGCCCTACGCCATGGGAATGATGGCCAAGGATGCCGCCGGGCTGCTGGCCGTCCTCGACGTCCACCGTGCCCACGTCTGCGGTCACTCCATGGGAGGCATGATTGCCCAGCACCTGGCGGTCTCCTATCCGCAGCTGACAGCCAGCCTGATGCTGATCTGCACCACGTGCAGCACCAGCGAGCACAGTGTGCCGCCTACCCTCCCCCATCCATCCTCGTGAGACACGGAGAGGCTGTCATGATGCACAACGTCTATGACCAACTGCCCCGGGTGAGTGTCCCTGCCCTGGTGATCGGGGCAGCAGAGGACAAGCTCATACCAGTGGAAAACTCGAGGACCCTGGCGTCGAGGATACCGGGTGCCGAGTCGGTGACTTTGGAGGGAGTGGGCCACATGGCGACCGTGGAGGCCGCGGAGGCAGTCAACAGTGCAGTCCAGGACTTCCTGAAGCGGCACCCGCTGGAGAAGGCCCGGTGAGTGCCGGCCGAGGGCGGCTGTGCTACCGTGGGCACCTGTACGGGGAATGCCCCCAAGGGAATTCGAATCCACAATCGAACCACGTTAGCACTGAGTAGCTCTGTCGAGGACTGGCACTTGTTGCGCAGTTCGGCCATCTCCGACCCAGTTCCGGACCGTGCCGGATGAGCATGAGCTCGTTCAGATGAATGTGAGACAGTCGAACCATGGAAGTGTGGTAGTCATGATACAGCCTGGGGTGGCCCAATCTCAGAGTGTTGCCCTGGCTCACTCCCTGACTGTCGCGGCCAACGGTACGCCTCGCAGGCGCCGGCGGGGCCGGCGGACGGGGTGGCCGGTTTTGGGTGTCCGGTGGCGCGCCAATATTGAGGTATCCACGGAGCATCTCTGGGCCTGGCATGGAGAGATGGCCAAAGCCCTCTTGCGGTCTCATACACAGCGGACGAGCGTGCCTTCTTGGCTTGCATCTGTCTGGCTGCTATGATGTGCTTAAGGGCGGGGTGATTCGCGATGCCGATCGTTCGTCGGGGTATTTCACAGAAGGGCCAGCGGGAGGGGACGTTGCAGCAGCCACCCCCTGGGATCGAGAGAGACCTCCTCCAGGCTGAGCTCAAGGAGTCTGAGGCCAAGTTCTCGGCCCTGGTCGAACAGTCCACAGACGCAGTGCTGATCACCCGGGACGGCGTTTTTCAGTTCGCCAACAAGGCTGTCGAGGAAGTCTACGGGTACACGGCCGACGAGATGATAGGCATGCCGTTCACCAGGACACTGGCGCCGGAGTGCAGGGAGGCTGTGCTGCGTAACTACCAGGCTCGCATAGCGGGCAAAGATGTCCCCAGAATCTACGAGTCCAAGATACTGCGCAAAGACGGCGAAGTGAGAGAGGCAGAGATCTCTGCCAGGTTGATCACCTACAAGGGACACAGGGCTACGACGGCGGTGGTTCGCGACATCACTGAGCGCAAACGGGCTGAGGAGAGGATCCTGAAACGGAGCCGGGAGCAAGTTGCTCTTTACAGGGTGTTGATGTCGATCATCCAGACTCTCGACCTGCACAAGGTGCTCCGAGAGATCGTGGTCCAGGTCGGTGCGGCCGTCGAGTCGGCCTACACCAGCATAGTGGTGGCCACGGAAGAAGGCGACCTTCAGATCGGCAGTGAGCATTCAAGGGATCTGGCGCCTCTGCGCCACAAGAGGTGGCAACGCAGGACCGCAGCGGAGATCATGAAGAGTGGCAGGGCCACCATCGTCGACAACGTCGGCAGCTGTGGGGCCGCACTGCGCGCATTCGAACGAGCTGGAATACAATCATACGCGGGTTTCCCCATAACGGCCAAGAACGCGACCATAGGCGTGTTGTTCGTACATAGCACAAGACCGAGCGCCTTTGCGGGAAGTGCGGACCTGCTCGCTGCCTTCTCCAACCAGGCGGCTATCGCGATTGACAACGCTCGCCTGTACAACGCAGTGACCACCGAGCGTGCCCGCGTCGAAACGCTTCTGGGAAAGGTGCTTACGGCCCAGGAGGACGAGAGGAGAAGGCTGTCTCTGGATATTCACGACACGGTCACGCAGTCCCTCTATGGAGTGCTGGCCAGACTTGGCGCTGCGGACAAGCTGGTATCGATGGCCAGTCTCGACAGCGCCAAGCTGGAGCTCAGTCGGGCAAGAGACGTGGCAGACCAGACCCTGTCGGACCTGCGTCGGGTCGCCGCGGATCTCCATCCGCCGGCCCTGGAACGCCTCGGACTCTGCCAGGCCCTGCGACAACAGATGAAGGAATCCTGGTGCTGCGAGGGCAACGTTAAGTGCTGCCTTGAGGTCAAGGGTGAACCGAGGAGGCTGTTGCCGGGGGCAGAGATCGGGGCTTACCGCATTATCCAGGAGGCGCTCAACAACGCCCGGAAGCACTCCACCGCCACCAAATTGATGGTCCGGCTCTGCTACAGTCCCAGGCGCCTGTCCATCGAAGTCGAGGACAACGGCCGCGGCTTTCAGTTCTGCCGCCGGATGACCCGCCGGGCAGGAAGCGGCCACCTGGGGCTGGTGGGGATGATGGAACGGGCCGAACTGCTCGGTGGGTCGCTTACGGTGAAGACAAGGCCGGGCTCCGGCACGCTCATTCGGGCATCGATTCCGGCCTGAACCGGGGAAAGCACTCGAAGCGAGCGATCGAGAACGAGGGGGGACTGCCAGAATGGGCGAGGATTCGGCAGCGGCAAGCCAGAGAGCCATCCGTTTGCTGCTGGTCGATGATCACAAGCTCTTTCGTCAGGGCATGCGGCGCCTGCTCGAGCTGGACGATGGCGTGGAGGTGGTGGGAGAGGCAGACACCGGAGAGAGGGCCCTGTCCGAGGTGGAATCGAAGAGGCCAGACGTGGTCCTGATGGACATCAGGATACCCGGAATCGATGGCGTGGAGGCCACCCGCAGAATCAAGCAGCGCTTCCCCTGTGTGAGTGTCATGATGCTCACATCCTATGCCGAGGAGTACGTACCGGAAGCGATCGAGGCTGGGGCATCCGGATACTTGCTCAAGAGCGTCGGTCATGAGGAGCTTTCCAGGGCCATCCGATCAGTCCATTCCGGTGAGGCTGTGATCGACCCATCCCTGAGCCGGGACCTGTTCCGGCGTTTCGGGGAAATGCGGCGGGCCAACAAGGAATCCATTCTGTCTCCTCGCGAAGTGGAAATCATGCGCCTTTTCGCCTCCGGCATGAATGGCAGGGCCGTGGCCGCCAGGCTGTTCATCAGCGACACCACCCTCAAGAGGGAGATGCGGCACATCTTCGCCAGGCTGGGTGTCGGAACACGGGCCCAGGCAATCGCCAAGGCCTGCCGGGATGGACTGCTCTAGCTGACGGGGCCCTTGCACCGTTTGCACTACCCCGGGGTCCATCAGGGTTCACCTCAAGGGCCCGTCTGGTCATCATATTGGCTCTTTTGGGTCTTCTGTTCGCAGGTCACCATCACGGACAATCGCAGTCAGAGCGTGCGCTTCACAACCTGAGAGAAGAAGCGTCAGGAATGCGGAGCTAAGTATGCCGCCAATCCGCCTGCTGCTGGTCGATGATCACAAGCTCTTTCGTCAGGGCATGCGGCGCCTGCTCGAGCTGGACGATGGCGTGGAGGTGGTGGGAGAGGCAGACACCGGAGAGAGGGCCCTGTCCGAGGTGGAATCGAAGAGGCCAGACGTGGTCCTGATGGACATCAGGATACCCGGAATCGATGGCGTGGAGGCCACCCGCAGAATCAAGCAGCGCTTCCCCTGTGTGAGTGTCATGATGCTCACATCCTATGCCGAGGAGTACGTACCGGAAGCGATCGAGGCTGGGGCATCCGGATACTTGCTCAAGAGCGTCGGTCATGAGGAGCTTTCCAGGGCCATCCGATCAGTCCATTCCGGTGAGGCTGTGATCGACCCATCCCTGAGCCGGGACCTGTTCCGGCGTTTCGGGGAAATGCGGCGGGCCAACAAGGAATCCATTCTGTCTCCTCGCGAAGTGGAAATCATGCGCCTTTTCGCCTCCGGCATGAATGGCAGGGCCGTGGCCGCCAGGCTGTTCATCAGCGACACCACCCTCAAGAGGGAGATGCGGCACATCTTCGCCAGGCTGGGTGTTGAGACGCGCGCCCAGGCAATTGCCGAAGCATATGCGAAGAAGCTGCTCTAGCAGCATCTTGCTTACGTTTATCAGTTCATGGGTCACAAGGATGGCCTGTTTGGCGGGGCTGATGCCCGTTTTGGGCCTTGTGGTGGCGACTGTGCCTTGGGAGAATCCAGGACAAAGCCATCCTGCAGCGCTGGTGTCGGCCATCTGGGCCCTGCGTGCATGAGGATGGGCGCATCAGCCATCTGAGTATCTGTGTATCTGCAAAGGAAGGAGGCAGTCAAGAAATGAGAAGGAAGGGTCTAGGTTGGTCGATCTCACTGCTGCTGGTCTTGGTCCTCGTCCTGGGTGCCGTTGGCTGTGGCGATGGCGAGGAGAGCACTGAGGTGACAGTACTCAAGCTCGGAGTGTCCTTACCCCTGACGGGGGCGGCCTCATACTGGGGCATCGGGTGGCAACATGGAATCGAGATGGCTGTCGATGACATCGATGAAAAGGGCGGGTTTGAGGTAGATGGCAAGAAGTATACGTTCGAAGTAACTGAGTGGGATGACAAGGGCACCGCCACGGATGCCGTCGCGGGAGCCAAGAAGCTGGTGGAGCAGGATGGGGTCAAGTACATGATAGGCCCCATACTGTCTGGAGGCATGCTGGCGGTCTACCCCACAACTGAAGCTGCCGGGGTGATATCGCTCGGTGCCGGATCATCGCCCAAGAGGCTCGGTCCGGACAAGCCGCACATGTTCTCCATAAACATGACCGGAAAGGAATACGGTCCGGCCCTGTTTCAGTACATCAGAGACAACTACCCTGATGCCAAGACGTTCTACGGCCTGGCGTCGAACGACGAGACCGGTACCACTGACGTAGAGATGTTCACACCGAGGCTGGAAGCCATGGGTTTCGAGGTGATCGGATGGGAGATGTATGATCCAGCCACCACCGACTTCTATCCAGTGTTGACCAAGATGATCGGGAAGGACCCGGACGTCATATGCTACGGGACTGCCCTGGCATCGAAAGGCCCTCTGATCATGAAGCAACTATACGAGCTTGGCTATGACGGCATTGAGCTCTGGCCTGCGGGAACCGAGCCGTCATCAGTGCTGACTCAGGTCGGGGCGGCGGCTCTGGACGGTCAGTTCATGACGTGGTTCGACTATACGCAGGACAGCATGATACTGGAAACAGAGAAGGACATCAGGGAGAAGGCCATTGCCAGGTACGGCGCAACAGGGTACGACATCAGTCGCGTCGCAGAAGGTGGATGGGACGGCGTCCAGTACCTGGTGGCCGGGATGAAGGCGGCTGGAACAGTCGAGGACACGGATGCCATTGCCGAGGCGATCGCAGACCTGACCATTGACCTGCCAGACGGTACGAAGAGCTTCGGCGGAGAACAGACCTTTGGAATACAGCGAATGTCCGTCGGTGACGTCATGATCGCCCAGTGGCAGGATGGCGTGTACGTGCACCTTGCCAGAGTCCGCCCCGAGGTTCCCTAGTCTGCCCTTTGATGGTGACGCACCCGCCGCTGGATGGTGCAGGTGCTGACCTGCACCGTCCAGGCAGGCGACTCTGTTGCAGGCGGACCTGGATGCCGGGAAGCGTCTGGTTGCGAGCTGCAGAGGCAGTGCGACGCGGGATTCTTCGCCGGACACACGGAGCGCTAGTGCAGGGCGTCGCGCCCCCGGTGGTGCGTCTTGAGCCAGGTGATATATATGCCTTTGCTGGAAGCGCGGAAACTCACCAAACGCTTTGGCGGCGTGATCGCCGTCAACGAGCTTGACTTCGCCATCGAAAGGGGCGAGATTGTGGGGCTCATCGGGCCAAACGGTGCCGGGAAGACGACCCTCTTCAACGTCCTCAGCGGATTCCTGTCACCGACGCGGGGGAAGGTCCTCTTCGATGGCCTGGACATCACGGGCTGGAAGCCCCACCGCATAGCCGGGAAGGGATTGGTGAGAACGTTCCAGCAGAACCTCCTGATTCCCGAGATGACGGTGCTGCAGAACATCACGCTCGCCTGCCATCTGTCGTCTAGAGTCAACTTGCTGGGGGTCCTGCTAAACACGCGGTCCACCCGGAACAACGAGAAAGCCTCACTCCAGGATGCAAACGAGCTCCTGGGCCTCCTGGAACTCGGGGAGGTGTCCGGCGAGCTGGCAAAGAACCTGCCGCATGGCCACCAGCGGATGCTGGGGATCGGGGTAGCCCTGGCTGCTCGCCCCAGGCTCCTTATGCTGGATGAACCCGCCACCGGGCTCAACGCCATCGAGATGTCCAGGCAGATGGCCATCATCAGGCAGGTCCGGGACAGGGGCACCACGGTCCTCCTGGTAGAGCACCACATGCAGGCCGTGATGAACACCTGCGAGAGGATACTCGTTCTGGACTTCGGTCGGAAGATAGCGGAAGGCACTCCGAATGAGGTAGCCACCAACGAGCGCGTCATAGAGGCCTACCTGGGAGCAGAGTATGCTGCTAAGCGTAAAGAACCTGACGGTCAAGTACGGTAAGGCCGAGGCCTTAAGGAGCGTCTCGCTCGTACTAAACGAGGGGGACATCATAGCCGTGGTTGGATCCAATGGAGCCGGAAAGTCCACCCTCCTCAGATCCATATCCGGACTGAAGCAGCCGGCTTCAGGAGAAGTGTGGTTCGACAACCGCCTCATCAGCAGGGCCAGCCCTTCGCTGATCGTCAAGCTCGGCATATGCCACATCCCGCAGGGCCGCAGGCTGTTCCCATACATGACTGTTGAAGAGAACCTCTTGATGGGGGCCTATCTGCGGCGCGACAGAGAAGGGATACGTAGCGACCTGGCTGAGGTCTATGGCCACTTCCCCATTCTGCAAACGCACAAGAACCGGCGCGCCGAGACATTCAGCGGTGGTGAGCAGCAGATGCTGGCCATCGGCAGGGGGCTGATGTCGAAGCCAAGGGTCCTTCTCATGGACGAGCCATCTCATGGCCTTTCCCCGCTCATGGTTGGCGAGATATCGAGGGTAATCGCCGGCATAAACAAGAGAGGGATCAGCGTGGTGCTGGTGGAGCAGAACATCACGACAGCATTCAACCTGGCCACCATGGGCTACGTGCTGTCCACCGGGCAGGTCGTCCTGGAAGGCAAACCCGACGAGCTGCTGAACCACGACGAGGTGAGAAAGGCTTATCTGGGCACTTAGGCGGAAAACACTATGTCATCTGAGCAACTGGCGCAGACACTGGCCAACGGCCTGATGATGGCCATGCTGTACATGCTGGTGGCAGCGGGGCTGGCTCTCATCTTCAGCATCATGCATATAGTGAACTTCGCCCATGGTGAGCTCTACATGCTGGGCGCATTCGTCGTTTACTACTTCTTCGGTCAATGGGGCATCAACTACTTCCTGGCCCTGCTGGCCTCGATGCTCTTGATAGGCCTTCTGGGGGCCGTCCTGGAGCGATTCCTCTTCTATCGCCTGCAGGCGGCCCACTTGTCCCAAGTCATACTCTCCCTCGGGCTCATGATCCTGCTGCAGGGGGCGGCCACGGTCGCCTTTGGCGCGGACTTCAAGTCGGTGTCAAGCCCCTTCAGCGGCGTATGGACATGGGGCGGCGTCACCCTGGCAAAGGAAAGGTTGCTCATAATCCCCATCTCCGCATGCCTGGTAGCCCTGCTGTTCGCCCTCATCAAGTGGACCAGGACCGGCAGGGCAATGCGCGCGGTTGCCCAGGACCCTGAGGCCGCCTGCCTTCAGGGGATCTCACCAGTGCGGATCTCGGCATTGGCCTTCGGCATCGGCTCCTCATTGGCCGCGGCGGCAGGCGGCCTCGTGGTCCCCCTGTTCTATCTCACGCCATTTGTCGGCGGTGCGACCATAATGAAGGCCTTCGTGGTGATTGCGCTGGGGGGGATGGGCAGCGTCACCGGGGTTGTGGCCGGCAGCCTGATCCTGGGGCTGGTCGAGAGCCTGGTGACCACCCTCGTAGGAACGACCGAGGCCACCCTGGCAGCTTTCGGAGTGCTCGTTCTTGTGCTGCTGGTGAGGCCCAAGGGGTTGTTTGGCCATGAGTAGGTCTGGGAAGGCCATCGGGCTGGTCATCCTGATCCTTGTCCTGGGTGTACTTCCCTGGATCGTCAGGGACGGATTCTACAGGCACCTGGTGATCACTACTCTGATCAACATCACTCTGGCCATGAGCCTGTGGCTGATACTGAGGACAGGGCAGCTCTCAATCGGTCACGTCGCTCTGATGGCCATCGGGGCATACACCTCCACATTGCTGACCATGAGGCTGGACCTGTCCTTCTGGCTTGGCCTGCTGGCCGGCGGCCTCATGTCAGCTGCCGTTGCTCTCGTGATCGGCTACCTCACCCTGAGATTGAAGGGGCTGTACTTCTCCCTGGTCACCTTCGCCCTGGCCGAAGTGGTCAGGATCATCTTCAACAGCGTGGCGCCGGGACTGTTCGGTGGTCCCGAGGGGATAACCGGCATCCCCAAACCAAGTATCTTCGGGTATGAGTTTGCCTCCTTCACCCCGTTCTACTACCTGATACTGGTGATAGTGGTCCTGGCCATTCTCATCGTGGCCAGGGTGGACCGGTCCCGCATCGGGATGATCTTCTCGGCCATCAGCCAGGCGGACAGCCTCGCGGAGTCGGTCGGAATCAACATCATGAAATACAAGGTCATGGCCTTTGTCCTGGGATCGTTCATGGCAGGGGTGGCAGGCAGCTTCTTTGCCCACTACTTCTCCTACATCAGCGCCGAGCATTTCACCTTCTGGATTTCCGTATATGTCCTCATCTATGTTGTGGTTGGGGGCTCGGCGGTCATTATCGGGCCGGTAATCGGGGCCTGCGCGCTGACCATCGCGTCTCAGGGTTTCCGCAGCCTGGGCGACTATGAGCCGGTAGTGTTCGGGGCCGCCCTGGTCCTGGTCCTCCTGTTCTTGCCTGACGGCCTGGCCAGCCTGCCGGAGCGTCTCAGGGAGCCGGCGCTGCGCGCCACGGCATGCCTGAAGAGGAGCCTCGCTGCCCGAAGGTAGGGATGCTGGCACGAGAAGGAGGTGCAGGTTGAAAGCGGAGAGACTGGACCACGTCCACCTGTACGTGAAGAACCTTGAAGCATCGAAGGAGCTGTACTCCCGCACCCTGGGTACCCATTTCTCGGACTGCCCGCCCGATCAGGACTTGGGTATGCGGGTGTCCCTGAGCCCTCTTGGTCTTGAAATCATTGAGCCAACGTCTCCAGACAGCATCGTGGGCAGGACCATCAGGTCGCGCGGCGAGGGCGTGGCGGCCCTGTCCTTTAAGGTGCCGGACATAGAGCTGGCCATAGCCGACCTGCAATCGCAGGGATTGAGGCTTGTGGGCAGAGTCAACTACGCCCATCTGAAGGAGGCGCAGTTCCACCCTCGTGACTGGCACGGCGTGATGCTGGAGCTGTGCCAGTATGAAGACCGGCACCCGGTGTACTATGCCGCTAGAGGCCTTGTCTAGGGGATGGCGAACGTGGAAACGCTCCTGGCGCCCTACCGGGTCCTGGACCTGACCGACGAGAAAGGGTTTCTCTGCGGCAAGCTACTGGCGGACCTGGGAGCAGATGTGGTCAAGGTCGAGCCGCCGGGTGGGGACCCGTCGCGAGACATCGGGCCTTTCTACCACGACACTCCTGACAGGCAGGCCAGCCTCTACTGGCTGGCGTACAACGCGAACAAGAGGGGTATCACTCTGGACATTGCGACTCCTCCCGGAAGAGACCTGTTCAAATCACTGGTCAGGACCGCCGATTTCGTCGTGGAATCGTTCCCGCCGGGGCATATGGGCTCCCTGGGGCTGGCCTACGACGAGTTGGCCGGCATCAACCCCAGGATCATCATGACATCCATCTCGCCATTCGGGCAGACCGGCCCCTATTCCGCGTACAGGGGTTCCGACATCACCGTGACCGCCATGAGCGGATACATGTCCACCTGCGGTGACCCCGCTAGCCCCCCCCTCAGAGTCAGCTTCCCGTTGGCGTATCGTCACGCCGGCCCCGAAGGCGCCCCGG
>CALMBS010000385.1 GCA_937860285.1 uncultured Chloroflexota bacterium | reverse complement strand
GTCAGTCGGCCTTGCGGCCGCCAAGACAACATTGAGGCATCTCCAAGGCCCTCTTCTGCGTTTCCCGTCACGCTCAAACCAAGCGGAAAAAATAACGACAATTTAGCGACGGAATTTTTTGGGGGTCATGGGAAAGGGTGGTGCCCTGTGCTCAAACCATCATTATTGTCAAGTAGACATAATGTCGACTTTGAGCACAAAAGGACACTGTGGGGAGACCGACGGGGGATTTTCAGTCCGCTGCTCTACCACCTGAGCTACCTCGGCACGCAGCGTCGTGCTTCCTCCACAATTATAGGTGAGGAGACGGCCATTGTAAAAGATGCGGGCCGTTGACTTGCGGCCGGTGCTGCGATAAACTCGCGGTGAATTGGGGGACAAGGAGGGGTACGGACCATGAAATGGAGATTCACTGGTAAGCTGATCCTGGTCATTCTGGCCCTGATGCTGACGGCCGTGCCATTCCTGGTTGGTTGCGGTGGTGGCGAAGAGGAGGAGGAGAACACCATCGTGCTGGGATGGCTGGGCGACCAGACGGGCGTCAGCGCCGGCGCGTTCAAGGAAGTCATCTGGGGGATGGAAGACTACCTGGCCGAGATGGACCCCATACCGGGCTTGAAGATCGACCTGTCGCTCTAAGACACCAGGCTGGACTACGGGCGAATCCCCGTTGGGTACGAGTGGCTGGTCAATCAGGGGATGGACATCTGCATGGTCTACTCTGTGTCGATGGTCATCGGCATAAAGGGCCAGTTTGCTGAAGACCGGATACCGGCCATATCCTTTACCGCTGATCCCCAGTCGCGGCAGACGGAATACATGTACGGTGTGGCCCCGGACTACAACGTCGAGGGCGAGTACCTGATTACCTACCTGGTCAAGGACTGGTGGGAGACCAAGGGGATGACCAGGCCCATCAAGATAGGGGTCTTGAGCCAGCCTTCGTCGGCGACGACCGAGGCGTTCTGGGGTGGGTTTGACCTTGGGATCGCGGCCAACCCGGGCAAGTGCGAGGTGGAGAGGGTGACCGCACCCATGACGCAGACCGCCTTTGTCAGCGAGGTGGCGACGCTGAGTGACAACGATGTGATCATAATCACCATCCCGGGTACCCCGGGGCCGCTGTTCATGAAGGAGGCGCTGCAGAGAGGGTATCAGGGAAGATTCGTGAGCTCCAGTGCGTCCCTGCTGGGTGTGTGGACACTGACCCAGTCGCTGCTCACGCCGGAGCAACTCGACGGCCTCATAGTGCCCCACTCCTGGGCGCTGTGGGAGGACGACAACGAGTTTGTGACCCAGATGGCCTCCGCGCTGGAGGAGCACCGGGGAGCCGACGCAGCGTCCCTGAAGAAAGGGACAACGTGGGAGACGGGGTGGACCACCGCCTACATCGTCGCCAGCATCCTGCGCCAGGCGGCTGATGCCGTTGGCGCGGAGAACGTGAATGGCGAAGCCATACGTGACGCCATTGAGGAAATGGCGCTGGAGATACCAGGGTTCAAGACCATTGGCCTGGCCGCCAGCGGTGGATTCAACATACTGCAGCCGTACTACAGGATGGTGGAGTACAAGGCCGCCGACGACTCGTTCCACGCCATGTCCGACTGGTTCACCGTGGCGTGATCTCCTCTTGAGGTGGTATCAGTGCTGCAGCCCTTCCCAAGGGCTGCAGCACTTCTTTCTTCATCTTCAGCCTGCCTCGGATTCCGCCGGGCCACCGGGGATACCGCACCAAGCCCATCGAGAACGGATATAATTGACCAATGGCGGCATCGGAACGGCGCGAAGAGACCGCAGAGGACGGCGGAGGCAGCTCTCGAAGACCCTGGCTGGATGAGGTAAACCCCTCGCAGCGCGCGGCAGTCGTCCATGGTTCCGGCCCGCTGCTCATTGTGGCCGGCGCCGGGACCGGCAAGACCCGGACGCTGGCGTACCGGGTGGCCTATCTCATCGAGCAGGGAGTCCCCGCGGAGCGGATACTGCTGCTCACCTTCACCCGGCGGGCCGCGGAGGAGATGCTGAGGCGGGCCGCCTCAGCGATCGGCGACCGGTCCGTCACCGGCAGGGTGTGGGGCGGTACCTTCCACGCGGTGGCCAACCGCCTCCTGCGCATCTACGCCGGGGCCGCCGGCCTGTCGCCGGAGTTCACCATCATGGACCGGAGCGACGCCGAGGACCTCCTGGACGTCGTCCGCAATGCCCTGGGCTTCTCGAAGAAGGAGAGCCGGTTCCCCCGAAAGGCCACCTGCCTCGACATCTACTCCCGGCGGGTGAATGGGAACGAAGACCTGGAGAAGGTCCTGGCGCGCGACTTCCCCTGGTGCCGGATGTGGCAGGACGAGCTCAAGCAGCTGTTCGCAGAGTACGTCAGCCGCAAGCAGAAGCAGCAGGTCCTCGACTATGATGACCTCCTGCTCTACCTGTACTACCTGCTGGAGGACGAAAAGGCGGCGGAATCCATCGGCGGCCGCTTCGACCACATACTGGTCGACGAATACCAGGACACTAACAGCCTGCAGGCCGGCATCCTGATGGGCATGAGGCGGCGGAACCACAACGTCACCGTAGTTGGGGACGATGCCCAGAGCATCTATGGTTTCAGGTCCGCCACGGTGCGGAACATGCTCGATTTTCCCCGCCACTTCCCCGGGGCCAGGATAGTCACCCTGGAGCAGAACTACCGGTCGACGAAGCCCATCCTGGACACCACCAATCGGGTCATCAGCCAGGCCCGGGAGAGGTTCTCGAAGGAGCTGTGGTCGGACCGGGAGGCGGAGCACCGCCCCCGGCTGGTCACCTGCGTCGATGAGACCCAGGAGGACGACCAGGTAATAAGGCTGGTGCTGCAGCACTACGAGCAGGGCACCCCGCTGCGCCGACAGGCCGTCCTCTTCCGGGCGGCCCACCACTCCAACTCCCTGGAGCTGGCGCTCACCAGGCGCAACATCCCCTTCCGCAAGTACGGGGGCCTGCGCTTCCTGGAGGCGGCCCACGTCAAGGACGTGCTGGCCTTTCTGCGCATACTGGAGAACCCGCGCGACGAGGTGGCCTGGTTCCGGGTGCTGCAGCTCCTGGACGGCGTGGGTCCCGTGACCACGGCCGCCATCATCGAGCACCTTGGCCGGAACCGGTTCGACCCGTCCTCCGTAGCGTCCTTTCAAGCGGCGCCCTCCGCCAGGAAGCAGGTATCGGAGCTGGGAGCGCTGCTGCGCGATCTGGCGCCCCTTGGGGACAGCGGCCTCCCGGTGCAGATGGACCGCATCCGGGCCTTCTACGGGCCGCTGCTGCGGCAGGAGTACGAGAATGCCCCGGCCAGGGAGAATGACATCGCCTATATGGCGACGCTGGCCGGCCGGTACGACTCCCGGACGGAGTTCCTGGCGGACCTGGTCCTGGATCCCCCGGCATCAACGGGCGATCTGGCCGGGCCGCCGGGCAAGGATGAGGACTGGCTGGTCCTGTCGACCATCCACTCGGCCAAGGGCCTGGAGTGGGACGTGGTCTACCTCATCCACGCTTCCGACGGCTGTCTGCCGTCGGACATGTCCACGGGCAGCAGCGAAGAGATCGAAGAGGAGCTGAGGCTGGCCTACGTGGCCATGACCCGCGCCCGGGACCACCTTTATGTGCTGTGGCCGCAGCGCTACTACATCCGGCCGCCCGGCGTCTCGGACCGGCACACCTATGCCCAGCTGTCCCGCTTCTTCAGCGACGAGGTGCTGGCGGCCATGGAGCGGGTTACCCTGGCCAGGGAGGCGCCCGGCGGCGCCTCGTCGGCGGCGCTAACGCCCGGCGTCGACATCGCTGCCCGTGTACGGGATATCTGGAAGTGAACCGGACCGGGTGCGAATGACCCGCCTCCGTGTCAGGTGCCCGCGATCCTCCATGCCGTCAGGGCTGCCAGGGCCACAACCAGGAGCCAGATGGCGACCACGATGGCGCCCGCCAGCCACCTGGACCGCCGCGGGGCGCCGGCCCCCGTGGCGCAGCGCGCCCTCTGCCGGCAGTCCGCCATCACCTCCCGGGGCACCAGCCTGAAGGCCAGCGCCGCGCCCAGCGGCACGATGACGATGTCGTCCAGCAGGCCCAGGACGGGTATGAAGTCGGGGACCAGGTCGATGGGGCTGACGGCGTAGACCACCACCCCGGCGACCAGCAGCCTGGCATACCAGGGCGTCCGGGGGTCCCGGCAGGCCAGGTAGAGGGCATAGGTGTCGGCCTTTAGACCCTCTGCCCGTCTCCGGCACCGCTGCCACAGGCCCGGCGGCGCGTGCGCACCGTCAGCCCCTGGCTCCTGTGGGCACCGTGGCGTCTCTCTTGCCATTCCGCCATGTTAGGGCGGCGCATGCGGACTGTCAAAGGCGCCGCCGCCTGTGATAGAATCATTATGTTGGGGCCCGACTGCTTTCCATTCAGGCCAGGGCCCTCTTTGTCGTGGGAGGATAGCATGCCCGTGTACGAGTACCGTTGTCAGAACAAGAAATGCGGCCGGAAGGTGTCCGTGCTGGTGCGTGGTTTCTCCGGAGCCGGAGACGTGACCTGCAGCTTCTGTGGCGGCAAGGACCTGACCCGCCTCTTTTCTACGTTTGCCATGGTGAGGACGGACCAGGACATCTACGGCGACATCCTGGATGACCCCGTGCTGGTCAATCGTATGATGCACAATGACCCCACGGCCATGGTGGAGTGGTCGCGGAGGCTGGGTGGCACCGAGGGCGAGAAGACCCCGGAGTACCAGGACATGGTGGAGAGGCTGGAGAGGGGTGAGAGCTACGAGAGCGTGGTGCCGGAGATGCAGAAGAGGATCCTGGGAGAACCGGAGCCGCCCGCGGGTGCGGGACCCGCTGCGGGAGGAGAGGACTAGGCGCCCATGCCGGTGTACGAGTACCGCTGCTCTTCGTGCCAGAAGAAGTCCAGCTTCTTCGTGAAGAGCTTCAATGATGCGCTGACCCCGGTGTGCGCTTCCTGCGGTGGCCGGGAGATGAGCCGGGTCTTCTCCAGCTTCGCCTACCACAAGTCGCTGGCCACCGTTCACGAGGAGTCGGGCGACCCGTACCAGCCCGGCGAGGACTACTACAAGGACCCGCGCAACATCGGCCGGTGGACTGAGAAGAAATTCCAGGACTTGGGCATGGAGATGCCTTCACAGGTTCAGGACATGATTCAGGCGGCGCGTGATGGGCAGATGCCTGAATCGGTGAAGGACCTTCAGCCCGGTGTGACCGAGGTTTAGTGCTGCGACTTGTCGATGCCAACCTGGACCGCCTTGGGGAAGGACTCCGGGTTCTGGAGGATGTGTCCCGCTTCCTGCTCAATGACCCTCTGCTGTCCAAGCGACTGAAGACCCTCCGCCATACCCTCGTCAAAGGCCTCGGCCCCCTGGAACAGGAGCTTCTCTCGGCTCGCCAGGTGGCCGAAG
>CALMBS010000384.1 GCA_937860285.1 uncultured Chloroflexota bacterium | reverse complement strand
CCGCCGGAGGGGGTCCCGAGGGCGGAGTCCTTGCCCTCCGGCCGGAAGATGGCCGGCTTCCACCACTGGCCGGCCTGCGCTCTGCTCCTCTCCACCGCCAGGATGCCGGCCCAGAAGTAGGAGACCAGGGACTGCTTCCGCGGGATGCGGCGCAGGCGCAGCCGGATGAGATAGACGTCGAAGACCAGTATCCCGGCCAGGCAGGCCAGGTCAGCCACATTGAACACCAGCCGGCCGATGCCGGCCGACAGGCTGACGTCTATGATGTCGGTAACGCCGCCGAAGAATACGCGGTCCACGATGTTGCCCACGCAGCCCCCGACGAAGAAGCCCAGGCCCGTGTCCAGCACGCGGCTGTTGAGCGGGAAATAGCGCCAGGAGAGGAAGAGGACCACCGCCAGCATCCCCAGCGGCAGGAGCAACCCCACGGCGAAGGGGGCATCGAGCCCCAGCACCATGCCCGTGTTGATGACGTGGCTGATGCGGATGAACCCCTCTTCCGGGGCGGAGCCGTACAGCGGCAGGGCCTCCCTGACCCAGAGCTTGCTGAGCTGGTCCAGCAGCATCACCAGGACAAACAGAAGGATGAACGTCTTCCGGCAGATGATCCGGTGAAGCCACCACCGCCACCCGCTTGTCAGCTGACTCTGCATCCGCCTATCCCCTGCTTTCCATCCCCCGGTTGGCTGATAGCAGATCCATATTGCCTCGCACCGGCTGACCGGGCCGGCCTCGGCGTGCGCCCTCTGCATCTACGATTATAACAGGGGATTGGCGGCAGTGTAAAATGCCGGCCGGGGACGGCGCGTCTGCGCGGCGGGGATCAGAGGTCCCGCAGCTTCAGCGAACGCTGGGCCGCAAAGGTGCAGAGCCCAATGGCCGCCACCGTCACCGCCAGCGCCCCCCAGTAGCTCTCACCACCCCCGGTGAGCAGGCTGTTGCCCCAGCCCAGGATCTTGTTCGGCATGAAGTGGCCGATGTAGGGCACGGCTCCCAGGAGCGCCTGCCCCAGGAGCACGGACAGGGCTATGCCGCCGGCGGCCAGCGAGCTCTTGAACAGGCTGGACAGCAGCAGGGTCACCGCCAGGCAGAAGACCAGGAACAGCCCCAGCAGGAGGTTCAGCTCCACGAAGGCCATGACGCCCGCGTCCTCGATGAGCCACACCGTGTAGGCAAAGCAGAACGCGGAGGCCACCGCCATGGACACCAGGAACGTGAGGCTCATGGCCATGAGCTTGGCGCCCACGAAGGCGCCCCGCCCCACCGGCTTGCTCAGGGTCATCACCGCAGTGCCGCTCCGCAGCTCGTTGGCCACGCACCCCATTCCCACCAGCACCACCACCAGGACGCCCACCTGGGCGATGGTCCCCGCGTACTCGGCCAGGGACTGGGCCGCCGTGGGGGGCGGCACCTCTATGGTCATCCCTTCGCCGGCGCTCTCCAGTATCTGGGGCAGGTACTTGAGCGTGAGCGGGGTGGTGATGCCGAACATCAGGAAGAGGCTCCCCACGATGAGCAGCCGGTAGGTCCGCCACTGCTCCCGGACCTCCTTCTTGAGGAGCGGCCAGAGCCCCCTCATGCAGCCCCCCAGGCGTTATGAGGCATCATCTGAGCCTCACACGATGAGGCATCATATGGTCTCGCCCCTGGTCAGGATGTCCACGAAGATGTCCTCGATGCTGGGCAGGACCAGCTCGTAGCGGGTGAGCGTCAGGCCGCTCTCGCCAATCATACGGGGCAGCTCCTTCCGGGCCCGGTCCACATCCACCGCCTTCACGCGCAGGACCCGGGCGGCGCCATGCAGCACGATCTCCGGCTGGGCCAGCCACGGTACCCGGGCCAGTGCCTCCCGGAACGGGCCGGGGTCCTCCATGAACTCCATCTCGAAGACGGAGCCGGTGAACTTCCGGCGCAGGTCATCCACCGAGGAGACAGTGATCAGGGTGCCCTTGTCCACGATGCCCACCATGTCGCACACCCGCTCCACGTCGGAGAGTATGTGGGTGGACATGAACACGGTGGCGCTTTCCCGCAGCCGCATGATGAGGGACAGCACCTCGCGGCGGCCCATGGGGTCGAGGGCCGAGGTCGGCTCATCCATGAAGAGCACCCGGGGACGGTTGACCAGGGCCTGGGCGATGCCCAGGCGCTGCCGCATGCCGCGGGAGTAGCCCCCGATGCGGCGGCCGCCGGACTTCCCCAGCTCCACCGTCTCCAGCAGCTCTTCGGCCCGCCGATTGATCTCGGGGCGCGGCAGGTGGTGCAGCTCGCCCACCATCTGCAGGAACTCGCGCCCGGTCATCCAGTCGTAGAAAGCCGGCACGTCGGGCAGCAGGCCTATGACGGAGCGGAAGCCCCCCCGGTCGCCGCCCACCGCCTCCCCTGCCACCCAGGCCCGGCCGGCGGTGGGCCGGGCGAAGCCGGTCAGCAGCTTGACCGTGGTCGTCTTGCCGGCCCCGTTGGGGCCCAGAAACCCGAAGACCACGTTCTCCGGCACCTCCAGGCTCAGGTTGTCCAGGGCCTTCACGGCGCCGTAGTGCTTGGTCAGCCCTTCAGTCCTGATCGCCGCTATCGGCGCCCTCCAGACGGCCGGCCAGCAGGTACACGACCGGCCCGATGATGTTGACCAGCACGATGACCACCCCCCAGATGACTTTGTTCCCTCCCCGGACCCGCTCCCGCTTCACCAGGTCCACCAGCGCCACCACCAGCAGCACCACCTGCAGAATCAGCAGCGGGATGAGGAACGGCAAGGCCTCCCTGATCTCGATCTCGTCTCCCATCAGTAGTGCTCCTCTCCTGGAGGCCGGCGGGCCGTCCGCATGGACCGGCCCCTACAGGCCCGCCTTCTTCAGGGCCCGCCGGGCCGCCTGCTCTCCGGCCTCGACGGCCTCCGCCTCGCGGTCAAACTGGAAGAAGCCGATGCCACCCGTTTCGACGCTGATGGCCAGGTCCGCCGCCCGCAGGTTGTCCATGGCCACCCGGTAGCCGGTAATGCTGACCGACTGGACCAGCACTCTGACCATGTTCGGGGCGGCGGCCTTCCGCGGCCGCGAACGGACCCCACCACTCCCCTTCGCCGGCCCGCCTTCGGGATACTCCTCGGTGCCCTGCGCCGTCTGCGCCGGGTCGGGCATCACGTTGACCGCGACCACGTATTCGGCGCCCATCTCCCGGCAGGTGCCGACCGGCACCACGTTGACCAGCCCCCCATCGACGAGGTAGCGACCACGCACGTTGACCGGTGTGAAGATGCCCGGAACGGAGATGCTGGCCCGGACGGCCGTGATCACCGGGCCGGAGCGCAGGACCACCTCCTGGCCGTTCAGGATGTCCGTCGCCACGCAGGCAAATGGTATCTTCAGGTCCGGGAACGTCAGGTCCCCCACCAGGGACTTGAGCCACTCCGCAATGCGCTTCCCCTGCACCAGCCCGCTGGCGGACGGCCGCACGTCGGTCAGCCGGGCCAGGCGCCCCACTCCCAGGCGCAGGGCCCGCTCGATGTCGCCGGCCCCGAGCCCGCTGGCGTACAGGGCGCCGATCACGGAACCCATGCTGGTCCCGGCGATGACGCCGGGGCGCAGGCCGTGCTCCTCCAGGACCTTCAGTACCCCAATGTGGGCCAGGCCCCGGGCGCCGCCGCCGCCGAGGGCGTAGCCTGTCCGGGCCTCACCCAGGGAATCCGCCGCTCTGGTCAAGGGAGTCTCACCCTCCGCGGTGATTATAGCACCGCGGGGAGCCGGCGGTTCGCCCCGGCCCCTGCGCGGCGCATCCGCGCCTGAGGCCACCGGTCCGCATCTGTTGACAGCCCTCCGGAATGCTCCTAGTCTATCGGCGAACGGCGGCCCAGGATGGTGCCGGGGGCCCTGAAGCACTCACGGGGCCAACGAAAGGGGACACAATGGCCAGAGACGCGATTGTGGTAGAAGAGCTGGTCTACTCCTACGGGGAGCTGGTGGCCGTGGACCACATCAGCTTCAAGGTGGGGGAGGGCGAGATCCTGGGCTTCCTGGGGCCGAACGGCGCGGGCAAGACCACCACCGTCAAGATGCTTACCGGCCAGCTCAAGCCAAAGGGCGGCCGGGCGCACGTCCTGGGAATGGACGTGGCCCGCGATGCCGGGAGGATCCGCGGGGAGATCGGGGTCTGCTTCGAGCAGACCAACCTCTACGAGCAGATGAGCGCCCTGGAGAACCTGCAGCTCTTCGCCCGCCTCTTCGGCATCAGCGGCTTTGACGGCCCGGCGCTGCTCAAGAGGGTGGGGCTGGCCGGCCGGGAGAAGGACCGGGTGGAAGGGTACTCCAAGGGCATGAAGCAGCGGCTGATGGTGGCCCGGGCCCTGGTCAACCGGCCCCGGATACTCTTCCTGGACGAGCCCACGGCCGGGCTGGACCCGGCTTCTTCGGAGGCCATCTGCGCCATCATCCTGGAGGAGCGCGCCCGGGGGGCCACGGTGTTCCTCACCACGCACGACATGATGGAGGCGGACCAGCTCTCCGACCGGGTGGCCTTCATGAACGGCGGGAAGATCGTGGCCCTGGACACCCCTCTCAACCTGAAGCAGCAGTACGGCAAGCGGGCCCTCAAGGCCAAGGTCCGGACCCCGGCCGGGGAGCTGCAGGACCGGGAGCTGGCGCTGGACACGCCCCAGACGCCGGAGCTGGTGCAGAAGCTCTTTGCCGGGGAGAAGGTGGTCACCATTCACAGTGAGGAGGCCACGCTGGAGGACATCTTCATCCAGATCACCGGGCGGGGGCTCAAGGAATGAACCTGGCCGGCATCCGGGCCCTGGTGGCCAAGGACTTCACCCTGTTCTTCCGCAACCGCTTCTTCGCGCTGATGACGCCGCTGGCCCTGCTGGTCTACATCGGGCTCTACTTCGTCATGCCGGGCTCGGTGAATGAGACCATCGACATCGGCGTCTACGCGCCGGGCCTCTCTCCCACAGCCGAGGAGATCCAGCAGCAGGGACTGGAGGTCCACGTGGTCCAGTCCGAGGATGAGCTCAAGGACGGGGTGGCCGCGCACGACTATGCGTACGGCATCGTCCTGCCCGCGGACCTGGCCCAGAAGCTGGCCGCGGGGGAGAAGCCCCGGATAGACCTGTACCTGGCCTCGGACGCCCCCGAGGAGTACGGAGAGGCGCTTTCGTCCCTGCTGAGAGAGATGGTGTACGCGCAGACGGGCCAGCCCCTGACAGTGGAGTTCGCCATGCAGGTGATGCCCGGGCCGGACATGACGGGGCAGCAGATCCCGGTCCGGGACCGCATGCGCCCCCTCTTCGCCGTCTTCCTGATCGTCTTCGAGACCTTCGGCATGGCCACCCTCATCACCGAGGAGATCGAGCGCCGCACCATCCAGGCCCTGCTGGTGACGCCGGTGTCGGTCAAGGACCTCTTCGCCGCCAAGGGCATC
>CALMBS010000383.1 GCA_937860285.1 uncultured Chloroflexota bacterium | reverse complement strand
TTTCACATGGGACCTACTACTGGAGGGTGAGATCGGTGGATGCCAAGGGTAACATGAGCGCCTGGACGGCGCCCTGGTCATTCACGGTGGGCACCGTAGCTCCGGCGGTGCCCGCGCTGGTAGCCCCGGCCAACGGTGCGGTGATCACGGACCACACCCCCTACCTGGACTGGAGCAAGGTCACGGCTTCCTCCACGGTCCACTACCAGCTCCAGGTGGACAACAACGCCGACTTCTCCTCCCCGGCGGTGAGCAAGACATGGGTCAGCTACTCGTACTACACCGTTACGACATCGCTCTCGCATGGCACCTACTACTGGAGGGTTAGATCAGTGGATGCCTCCGGGAACAAGAGCGCCTGGACCACCGCCCGGTCCTTCAGGGTGGCATAGACAGCGTCTGACCGATGAGCACCGGAGGGGCGGGCAGGGATGCCCGCCCCTTTCTGTCTGTCCCCTGGCTCTATTGGCGCCCCTGCACCGCTTGGCCGCCGTTCTCCAGTCCGAAGTCCTGTCACAGAACTGTAATGTGGACATAAATCGTCTAAGTTTGACAGCCTGGGACATCTGTGATATGGTCGTAAAGCCTGTGTGCGTATGAGGGGTTCCACGCAGCCCATCCGTCTAGAGTGTCGTGCGGTCAATGTTGCCAAGGCCGTGCGATCGAAGGCACCGGGGAGGTGAGTCCGGTGGTTGTAGAAAGGAGTCAGCCATGAGAGGAGCCATGCTCAGAGTAGCCTGCGTGATGATCTTGGTCTTTGTAGGGGTCGGTTCCGCTGTCTGGCCTCTGCATGAAGGTCTTGCGGAGCCCTTACATTCTACTCGCGCCGTGATCGCCTCCCGTTTGTTTGGCATCCCCCTCAGTCAAATCGACGATCCTTCGGCCGGCGCTAACTACGACTACAATGTCTTCGGAGAGGACCCAAGCGAAACGTGTGGCTACCAGGGGGGACACTCCGGGATTGACATGCAGACCAAGGATGTGGCTGGTGATGCAACGGCCGACAGGACCTTCTACGCAGTGTCGAGTGGAGTGGTGGTGAGTGCCGGAACTGACGACTATGGCACCATTTCCATATGGGACGAGGACGCCGACCTCTCCGTGCTCTACATTCACACGAGAAGCGCAGTCGCCGATCTGGCCGTTGGCGATACGGTGGCCGTTGGCGATGCCCTGGGGACACAAGGCGACACGGGGGTTGCCGGCAGTGAGCACGTCCACCTTGAAGTCAGGAGTGGCCGAAAGGAGCTAGGGTCGTGCGGAGCGTCGTACAGTCTTGACCCCGAATCCTACATTCCTCAGTATCTTGGCTCGGGCGGGCCAGACAACTTCGGCTATACCTACGCGGACTGCTACTGTCCCGGCGGGCCATCGTACAATTGGATTGACATAACCAGCTCAGGGATAGAGATCCTGCCGGACAGCGACGACCACTATGTCGATGGCATCCCCGTTGGCTTCTTCTTCAACTTCTACGGTACCGACTACAGCCAGGTGAGCATAACCAACAACGGAATACTTCTGGCCAGCGGCGGTACGAGCCAGTACACCAATCAGCCGATCGGCAGCAGTGACCCCCACAACTTCATCCTCCCGTTTTGGGACGACATCGTCACCTGGAACACAGCCGGGGCAGTGTACTACGAGACTAGAGGGCAGGCTCCCAACCGGACCTTTGTGGTGGAATGGTATGACAATCAGCACTACTCTTCGTCGGCTTCAGGCATCACCTTCGAGGCGATTCTCTACGAGGGAACGAACAACGTCATATTCCAGTATCAGGATGTTGACTTCGGCTCGGCCTCCTACGACTGCGGCGGTTCCGCGACGGTAGGCATCGAAGGGCCTGATGGGCGGGGTCTTCAGTATTCCTACAACAAGCAGGTGATTTCGGCTGGTCTGGCCATTCTCTTCAAGTTCCCGGCCTTCAGCGGCACCAACATGTATGTCTCCAAGAATGCGCCCAGCAGCATGGATCATGGCAACACGATGACCTATGACCTCTACTACCACAACTTTGGCAGCGTGCCTGCTTCGACCGTGATCCTGAAGGATGCGCTCCCTGGTGATGTTGTGTTCGTATCTGCCTCTGGTGGTGGAACCTACGATGCTGCCACGCGTGAGGTCACCTGGGAGTTGGGAACAGTGCCAACGTTCCCCACGGGGCGGGGATCGGCTTCAGTGACAGTGTCGATTCCGGAAGACGTTTCGATCGGCACGGTTATCCGGAACACTGCGTCGGTCTCCACGACCACGCTTGAGACGCGATACGACGACAACAGCGCGACCGTGTCCACCAGGGTAACGGGCTCCGGGCTTCCCTCTGGCGTGGGCATTGAAGGGAGGCGTGGAGATTCTATCTACTACGGTGATCCGATCACGTTCACATACAGGCGCGAGGACACCACAGGCGTCGACATAAGGATACACATAGACGATGGTGGCCCGGACATCACTGGCAGCATGACAGGCGGACCACCAGTATGGTCATTCACCACCACGTTCTATCCGAGGCACGGACGTGCTAGTGTGACGTATGCAGCGTCTTCGACTGATTGCACAGAGCTGGCTTGGGGTGCAAGGGTCTCGACCACCTTCGCGGCCAAAGTCGTCGAAATCAGCCAACGCCTTGGCATCGATCCCAGTTTTCTCATGGCTATTATGGCCTTTGAGACTGGTGAGACATTCAGTCCTTCGGAGACCAATCCTGATTCTGGTGCTACAGGACTTATCCAGTTCCTCCCGTCGACGGCAATTGACTTGGGTACAACCGTTGATGCATTGCGCGAAATGACGGCTGAACAACAGCTTGACTATGTGGAACGGTATTTTCAGCCGTATAGAGGGCGGCTGTCCACGCTTGAGGATGCGTACATGGCGGTGTTATGGCCAAGAGCAATCGGTGAGCCCAATGATTACGTGCTATTCTCTGATCCAAGTCAGGCATATCAGCAGAACCGCGGATTGGATTTGGATCATGATGGCCATATCACCAAAGCCGAGGCTTCCCAGAGAGTCCGGGACCGTCTCAACGAAGGGAACAGTGATGAGAACGTAGATCCATGTGTTCCGACTGGGACAACCTTCGACATATACATCGACCCGGCTGGCTACATCTATAACACAGACACGAACGCCCGCATACAGGGCGCCAGCGTCTGGCTCCAGAGGCCTGACGGCGAAGGCGGATGGGAGAACGTGCCGACCGGTGAGAGTCCGGCTATCATGGATCCCGATGTGAATCCGTTGATCACGGACACAAACGGGCAGTACCAGTGGGACGTGCTGGCGGGCTCCTACCGCGTGCACGTCGAAGCGGAAGGGTACTATCCGGCCGACAGCATAGTGGTGAGCATCCCGCCGGCGGTAAACGACCTGCATGTGGGCCTGACTCCGTTGCCAAATGAGGCACCTACGGCGGATGCCGGGCCAGACCAGACACTCAATCAGACGAGCCCCGCCGGCGCTGAGGTAACGCTGGATGGCTCGGGCTCCTCTGATCCCGACGGGGACGCTCTAACGTATGCCTGGACCTGGTCGGGAGGCTCCGCGGCCGGAGAGACTCCCGTGGTCACTCTTCCCGCGGGAACGACCGAAGTCACGTTGGAGGTTTCTGACGGTGATCTGTCAGATACGGATACGGTGAGCATCACGGTGTCATCCTCAGGACCTGACGCAGACTTCTCGGCCACTCCGACCAGCGGGGATGAGCCGCTGGTGGTGACGTTCACGGACAACTCCACCTCGGCAGAAGGCATCGTCTCCTGGCTGTGGGACTTCGGAGATGGCCAGACCAGCAGCGACGTGAGCCCCGCGCACACGTACAGCGACAACGGGACCTATGCGGCCTCCCTCACCGTGCAGGAGGCTGACGGCCAGGCCGATACGGCGACAATGGAGATCACCGTCAGCAATGTGGCGCCGACGGTGGACGCCGGCCCGGATGCGTTCATCAGCCTTGGGGATGCCTTCTCCAGCACGGGCCTCTTCAGCGACCCCGGGGCGGATGAGTGGACGGCCCTGGTCGACTACGGCGATGGTTCAGGGCCACAGACCCTGGCACTCAACCCGGATAAGACGTTCGCCCTGGGCCACAGCTATGCCGGTCCTGGGGTCTACACTGTGTCCGTGACCGTTGCGGACGACGATGGGGGCAGCGGCATTGACACGGTGGCAGTCGAGGTTTCCCTGAGGGCGTACACGATAACCGCGACGGCGGGTGATAATGGCTCAGTCAGCCCGTCAGGAGCGGTGGTGGTGCCTCAGGGGACCGACCAGACCTTTGACATCACTCCGGAGACTGGCTACCACATTGCCGACGTCCTTGTGGATGGGGTGTCAGTCGGTGCCTTGTCGGGCTACACCTTCCCGGGAGTCTCAGGCGATCACACGATCGATGCCACCTTTGCTGCGGATGAGTACTCACTGGCCATCACGCTGAGCGGGAATGGCAGTGTGTCGAGAGACCCTGATGACGCTGCCTACGGGTACGGAAGCACGGTCACATTGACGGCAGAGGCCGCCCCTGGTTGGGTGTTTGCGGGCTGGGGTGGCGATCTCAGCGGCAGCGCCAGCCCGGTCACCATCACCATGGATGGGAACAAGGCCGTTTCAGCCGCCTTCGTCATGGCCCAGAAAGTGAACACGTCGGTCCGGGTGCGATCGTCTGCCAACCCATCGGTGTTCGGGCGGCGGGTGACCTTGACCGCCGTCGTTAAGCCAGAGTGCTGGCGTGCGGGTCTGCCCACCGGCACGGTCACCTTCATGGATGGGGATCAGACCCTGGCGACGGTGGCCCTGAAGCCATCGTGTGGTCTGGCGTACGCCAGGTTCTCCACCCGCTCACTATCGGTCGGCGCACATTCGATTACGGCGGTATACAACGGGAATGCCAGCTTCAATTCCAGCACCTCCTCGGCGGTCATGGAGCAGGTCAACAAGGCCAGAACGACCGTGAGGATTGTCTCGTCACCCAGGCCCTCAAAGTACGGCCAGCCGGTGACGTTCACGGCCACAGTCAGAGCGAAGGCGCCGGCGTCGGGTACACCTGCCGGCACCGTCATCTTCAGGCATGGGAGCAGCGTGATAGGCACAGCCACGCTCGATGCCTCCGGAAGGGCCACATGCACCATTGGCACCCTCCCCGTCGGCCTCCATCGCATCACCGCGGTGTATACCGGGGATGCCAGTTTCAAAGCCTCAACGTCATGGGTCTTCTACCAGAGGGTGCGGTATCGTTGACACGTCCAGAGTGACGATTGACACCTGATCAGAGTCAGGTTGGCGCAAGAGGGGCCTCATTCGAGGCCCTCGCGCTTCTTGTGGGTCTGCCTCTGCGGCCCCGTTTTCACTCTGCCGGTCACTTGTGTTACTCTCGGATAGGACAGGCATCAGGGGGGATGGAGTCCGCCAG
>CALMBS010000382.1 GCA_937860285.1 uncultured Chloroflexota bacterium | reverse complement strand
GGGATAGAAGCCCTCAGCCGTGGTGCCATATGGGCAGACTTCGTGGAACAGAATCGCAAGTGCTGCGATGCCATCAGGCAGAACCTGGAGGCCGTCGGGTTCTCCTCGCGGTCGAGGGTGTACTGCCTGAGCGTGGACAGGGCGCTGAAGATGCTTGACCGGGTATACGATGTGGTGCTCCTGGACCCCCCATACGATGATCCGTCTCTACCGGCGACGCTCGATTCGCTGTTCGGCTCGCAGCTTGTCGGTCCAAAGTCAACTGTTGTCGTCCAATGCTCAACGCGCCAACGGCTTCCTGCGGACTTCCACAAGTTCCATCTGAACAAGAATAGACACTATGGTGACACCAGCATCTCATTCTATCAACAGGAGGCCCGCAGTTGAGGATTGCGCTTTATCCAGGCAGCTTCGATCCTGTTACCAAGGGACACGTGGACGTCGCCACCAGGGCGGCGGCCCTGTTTGACCGGCTGATCATAGGCGTTTTCGACGCCCCCCCGAAGCACCTGCTCTTCAACACGGAAGAGAGGGTGGACTTGATGAAGAAGGCACTGGCGGGAACCTCCAACGTGACCGTGGAGTCGTACAACTGCCTGACCATCGAGTTCGCCAAGCAGATAGGCGCCAGCTCGATTGTGAGAGGGCTGCGGATGGGTTCCGACTTCGAGCGGGAATTCGACATGGCTCTGATGAACCGGAAGCTGGCTCCGGATATCGAGACCATCTGCCTGATGTCCAGCGCTGAGTTTCAGTTCATCAGCTCCAGCCTGCTGAAGGAAGCGGCGCAGGGCGGCGGCGACATCAGGGTCTTCGTGCCCGAAAGCTCCGCGGTGGCCCTGATGAAGAAGCTCTATATCGCGTCGGACAGGCCGGCGAAGGTCTCATCCAAGCGCAAGAGAAGATAAAAGGAGGGTTGCTGATGGCGTTCAAGATCACCGAGGAATGTATTAGCTGCGGCGCATGCGAGGTCGAGTGCAAGAACGGCGCGATCAAGGCTGGTGACACGATCTACGTGATCGACCCCGTCAAGTGCACTGAATGTGTTGGCTGGTACGCCAACCAGAAGTGCGTGGAGCAGTGCCCGGTCGACTGCTGTGTGCCCGATCCGGCGCACAAGGAGACCAGGGAACAGCTCCTGGAGAAGTGGAAGCAGCAGAACCCCGGCAAGACCCCGGTGGCCTAGCAGCGGTCCGGGCTCCGGCCCTGGCGACACGGCATTCGAGAATGCGAAATCCCCCTGATCAGGGGGATTTCTCTTTGGACGCGTTCGGGGTTCCGGTGGCCTTCTGCTAGGTGAAGAGCTCTACCACAGCGTCGAACCTGGCGGGCAGCAGCCCCAGCAGGAAACGGAACTCGTCTATCAGGAAATTGGCCAGGGCCGAGTTGCCGATGGCGTTGCCCACGGCGGTCGTCTCGGGCTGGCCGGCGGCCCACTTGCCGATGACTATGAACAGGGCGGCCGTCAGCAGTCCACCCACCCATAGCCCCAGGAAGGCGCCGCCAAACGAGTCCACCCAGCCCAGCATGACCACCTTCAGCAGGCCCTTCACGATGATGGCCAGGATGTGAAAGGCGACCATGACCACGATCAGGATCAGGGCAAAGGACACGATGTGGGCCCACAGGGCCCCGCTGGACGAGAGCTTCTCTGCCAGCGTATCGGAAACGGCGCCGGCAATAGCTACCCCCACCACCAGTCCCAGGAAGCTGAAGACCGATACGATCAGGCCCTGCTTGTAGCCGGCGAGGGCCCCGATGATGGCTACGGCGATGATGACGATGTCAACCCAGCTCACTTCCTGCCTCCCTTCGTCCTGCCGTGGTCAGGGTTTCCAGTATGGTACCCGCGGGGCGCGCCAGGGTCAAATTGGGGGCGGCAGTCACCCCGGTCCGGGGTGACCGTCAGCCCGCGTACGGCCTCAGCGCGTACGTGATCACAGTCAAAAGGATTATGGCCACCCACGGGGAGAAGTCGATCATCTCCAGCCGGGGTATGATCCGCCGCAGCGGGGCCAGGATCGGCTCGGTGATGGTGTGCACCAGCCCCACGAAGAAGTTGCCGGGGTCCGGGTTGAACCACGACATCACGGAACGGATGAGTATGGCGGTGATAAGCACGTAGCACAGGATGATGATGCCCCGGACAACGTACTCCATGCTCTACTCGCCTCTCAGCGCCCTGGCCTTCTCGTATCCGGCGATTATGGCCCGGGCCAGCAGGGCCCGCAGCCGGCCCTCCTCCAGCTCGTGAAGGCCCTCGGCCGTGGTCCCGCCGGGCGAGGTCACCATGTTGCGCAGCTCCGCCGGGTGCTTCCCTGACTTCTGGGCCAGGTGGACGGAGCCGGACATGGTCGCCATGACCAGCTCCAGGGCCATGTCCCGAGGCAGGCCGATGCGGACCGCCGCGTCCACCAGGGACTCGATGATCAGGAACACGTACCCCGGCCCGCTGCCGCTGACGGCGGTGGCCATGTCGATGTACTTCTCGTCGGCCACGAAGGTCTGCTTTCCCATGGCGCCCAGTATGTCCCGGGCCCTCTCCCTGTCCGCTTCCGTGGCCTCGGCCGTGGCTGTCCAGACCGTCACCCCTTCGCCAATCTGGGCCGGCGTGTTGGGCATGGCCCGCACCAGGGCCTCCCGGTCCAGGCCCTGGCGCAGCTTTGCGAGCGTGACGCCGGCGGCGATGGAGAGGACCGTCTGATCGGCCGTGGTCTGGCCTCTCAGGTCGGCCAGCGCCTCCGGCATGACGTTGGGCTTCACCGCCAGGACGATGACGTCGGCCTTCTCCGCGGCTTTGCGGTTGATGGAGGTCGTGGCAATACCGTACTGCTTCTTGAGGTACGAGCGTCGCGCTTCGGCCACGTCCGCGGCGATGATGCCCGTGGTTCTGGCCACGTCTTTCTCGATGAGGCAGCGTATCATGGCTTCGCCCATGTTCCCGCCCCCGATGAAGGCAATCCTCACGGTGCTAATCCTCCCTCCGGCCGAAGATGGCGCGGCCGATCCTAACCAGGGTGGCCCCTTCCTCGATCGCCACCTCGAAGTCGTCGCTCATGCCCATGGAAAGGTGCTCCAGCCCCAGCGCGTCGCGCATGAGCCGCAGCTGATGGAACACGGGCCGCACCTCTTCCGCGTCATCAACATACGGGGCAATGGTCATCAGTCCCTTGATCCGCAGGTGCGGCAGGCGCGCGATGCGCTCCAGGGCGGGGATGGTGTCTGGCAGGGAGAAGCCGTGCTTGCTGGCTTCTCCCGCCACATTGACCTGGACCAGCACCGGAATGTCGGCGGCGGCGTGCTGGCTGAGGGCCTCGGCCACCTTGATCGAGTCCACGCTGTGAATCATGTGAAACAGCCCGGCGGCGGGCTTCGCCTTGTTGGTCTGCAGGTGGCCCACCAGGTGCCACACTGAGCCCGGGCAGAGGCGTGACAGGGACGGGATCTTCTCCCCGGCCTCCTGGATCCGGCTCTCGCCGAAATCCCGCAAGCCGGCGGCAAAGGCCTCCTGGATCGCCGGCGGGTCCACCGTCTTGGTCACGGCGATCAGGGTCACCTCTGACGGCAGGCGGCCGGCCCTGGCGGCTGCCGCGGCTATGCGCTTCCTGATGGCGGCCGCGTTCCGCCTGATGCCTGCGGTACCTTGCTGCTGTGCCGCCGTGTCCCTGCCCATTTGCCTTAACAGTATACCGCGGTTGTCACCAGCGGTGCAGGGCCATATACTTCAGTAGGCGTCCGGTGCCGCAGCGGCCGGAGGCAGGCGATCGGAGGGACTGACGTGGGCATTGAAGGTGTGATCAAGATCGGTGTGGCCACGAAAGACATGGACGAATCCTACCGGCTGTTCGCCGACGTTCCGGGGATGACGCCCGGTCCCAGGGGGCCCTGCGAGGCCGCCGGGATGAAGGTGGGCCTGTGCCACCTCGGAGAGGTCACCCTGGAGCTGATGGAGCCGACCACCCCCGAGGCGCCGGTGGCGAAGTTCATTGACGCGCACGGCGAAGGCCTGGAGCATGTGTGCGTCAGGGTCTCCGACCTCGATGGTTTGATAGAGCGGCTGAAGTCCCGGGGCATCCGGCTGGCCCAGGACTCTCCGGTGGAGGTGGAGTTCCTGTCCAGAAGGGCCAGGGCCATTCTCGCCCGGAGGCCGTCCTGTCGCGGGGTAGCGGTCCAGTTCATCGAGTTCCTGTGATGAGAATTGAGGCGGTGATCTTCGACTTCGGCGGGGTGTTCATAGAGTCACCCTACCCGATGCTGGAGTCGACGGGGGTCCGGATGGGCCTGCAGCCGGGGCAGCTGTCCGACATCATCTTCGGCTCCCTTTTCGAGGACGGCGACCACCCCTACCACCGCCTGGAGCGCGGTGAGCTCAGCCTGCTCCAGGCGCGCGATGAGATACTGGAGCGGGGCCGGGCGCTCTACCACCTCGATGTGGACATCTTCGAGGTCTTCTCCCAGATGAGCGGCGCCGTGCGCCAGCCGCTGGTGGACCGGGTGAGGGACCT
>CALMBS010000381.1 GCA_937860285.1 uncultured Chloroflexota bacterium | reverse complement strand
CAGCGGGCGGGTCCACCGGTTCGGCTGCCGGAGTGGCCTTGCCCGGCCTTCTCAGTATCTTGGTCCGGACCAGGGCGAGTATCTCGTGGCGCTCCGTCCTCCAGAGGTGAATGAAGGCGGGCAGCATGGAGATGATGATGACGCCGAAGACCACCAGGTAGTAGTACCCCTCAGGCAGGTCCTTGAAGGCATGCCCCAGCCAGTAGCCGGCCAGCGTTACGCCCACTGCCCAGAGCAGGCCGCCGAACAGGTTGAAGAACATGAAGCGGCGCCAGTCCATGCTCACCGCTCCGGCCACTATAGGCACAAAGGTGCGGATGAAGGGCATGAAGCGGGCGATGGTGATGGTCTTGCCCCCGTGCTTGTCGTAGAAGCCCTTGGCAGCCTGCAGGTTCCTGGGGCGGAAGAGCAGCGACTGGGGCCGTTTGAAGAGGGGCGGGCCGACCTTCCGCCCGAACCAGTACCCCACATTGTCCCCCAGCACCGCGGCGGCGAAGAGCAGCGGCATCAGCACCCACAGGTTCAGCCTGACTACCTCGTCGGTGGAGAGAGTCACCCCCTTGTAGGCCAGCATCCCTGCCAGCAACAGCAGGCTGTCCCCGGGCAAGAAGAAGCCGAAGAACAGGCCCGACTCGGCGAAGATGATGGCGAAAAGGATACAGTAGGCTACCGCGGGACCGTAGTCTGCGAGGATGTCCTTGAGAGGTATGAAGTTCATTCAGCCAGTATTATACAGTGAAACCGGTCGGGATGCCGTGCCGGGGCCCTGGCAACCGGGCCTAGTGCCCGGGATCGCGCAGGTTGCCCGAGGCCGCCTGGTGGGCCAGCCGGGTCGGCTCGGGAAGCCGGCAGCCCCGGCAGCAGTCCCTGACCCAGCCCACCGCTGCCTTCAGGTCCACCCTGTGGCCGATGGAGACGTAGACCGGCCGCACCCCGTCCCGGGTGCGCAGGGCCATGCCTACCACCTCCCCCTCGTGCTCTATCTGCGCCGTGCTGCCCCGCGCAGCGGCCAGCGGCCCGTGCGCGCCGCAGAGGAGGGACTTGGCACAGCCGATGGTGGGCACGCCCAGGAGGACCCCCAGGTGCGAGGCGATCCCGAAGCGCCTGGGATGGGCGATCCCCTGTCCATCCACCAGCACCAGGTCCGGGGCCAGCTTCAGCCTCTCGTAGGCGGCCAGGATCACCGGCGACTCCCGGAAGGAAAGCAGGCCGGGGATGTAGGGGAAATCGACCGTCCGCTCCACGGCGCCGACCTCGGCCACCTCGAGCTCCGGATACGAGAGGACCACCACCGTCCCCCGGACGCGGCCCTGGAACCGGGGAGCGGAGATGTCCACCCCGGCGATCAGCCGCGGCCGTCGGACCGTGTTCTCCCTGGAGACGAGGCCCGCCAGCCTCACCTGGATGGCGCGGGCCTCGGCGGTGGTCACTTTCCATGGGTGAGCGTGATCTGCCGGCATCGCCTGATTATAGGGGCTGCCCGCCCGGGGGGGCAACGGCCCCGTCTTCTTGACATTCCCCGGGCGGGTTGATAAGCTGCCTTTTCAAATGGCTGGTCTGGTCTACGTCTTCACCGGTGATGGGAAGGGCAAGACATCCGCGGCCCTGGGCGTCGCCCTGCGGGCCGCGGGCCACGGTCTGCGCACCCACATCACCTTCTTCATGAAGGGCGAGTATCCCTATGGAGAGCAGAAGACCCTGGGTCTGCTGCCCAATATCAGCGTGGCCCGCTTCGGCAGCCTGGAGTTCGTCGACCCGAACAAGGTCAAGCCCGAGGAGAAGGAGCAGGCCTGGCTGGCCCTGGAGAACGCGCGGGTGGCGGCCCACAGCGGCCATTTCGACCTGGTCATCCTCGACGAGGTGAATGTGGCGGCGGCCTGGAAGCTCATCGACGTGGCTGACGTCATCCGCTTCATCAAGGAGAAGCCGGAGAACCTGGACGTGGTGCTGACCGGGCGGTATGCCGACCCGGACGTGATCGCCATCGCCGACCTGGTGACCGAGATGAAGGAAGTCAAGCACCCTCACAAGAGGGGCATCCCATCCAAGAAGGGCATCGACTACTAGCCCTCCTCTGCCGTCCGCGGCCCCGTGTGCTATACTCGTCCCTGGAACACATCACCATGCCTCAGGCTGACCTTTGATACCCAGGGTTCTTCTGGCCACCA
>CALMBS010000380.1 GCA_937860285.1 uncultured Chloroflexota bacterium | reverse complement strand
AACTCCGTGCAAACAGTGTGAGCCACTGGAGATTACGCGATGACATAGTGTAAGCTGTGCTGCTCCCGCTCAGAAGCGGATGACCGCCCTCATCACCGTGGCCTGGTCCACGGCCTGGATGGCGTCGTTGATCTGCTCCAGCCTGTAGCCGGTGGCCACCAGCCGGTCCATGGGCAGCTGGCCGTCCATGAACAGCTCCACCAGCCGGGGTATGTCGATCCGGGGCCAGACGTTGCCCAGAAAGGTGCCCTTGACCGTCTTTCCGAAGAGGAGCTCGAACGGGTAGAAGCTCACCATGTCGGCCGCCGGCGGCGCCCCGACTATGACCAGGGTGCCGGTGCTGTGCAGGCAGCCGAAGGCCTGCATCATGACCTTCGCGTTCCCGATGCACTCCAGGGCATAGTCGGCCCCTCCCCCGGTGATCTCGAAGACCTTCTGTTGCGGGTTGTCCCGGGAGGCGTTGACGATGTACCCGGCCCCCAGCTGCCGGGCCATCTCCAGCCTCTCCTCCACCATGTCCACCACGATGATCTGCCCGGCGCCGCACAGCCGGGCCCCCATGACCGCCCCCAGCCCCACGGCCCCGCAGCCGAATATGACTATGCTTTCCCCGGCGCGGACGCCGGCCCTCCTGGCCACGGCGCCGACGCCGGTGGTGATCCGGCAGCTCAGCATGCACACCACGTCGGGCGGGGCATCGGGGCGGACCTTGATGGCCGAGCTCTCGTGGACCACCGCGTGCTCCGCAAAGGAGCCCTGGCTGTAGAATACGTTGACGTCGCCCTTCTCGTTGTGGAGGCGCTTGCCTCCGCCGGGCATGCCGCCCATCAAGTGGGCCGGCAGGGTCTCCACGCAGAGGGTCGGCTGTCCCTGGATGCAGGGCCGGCACTTGCCGCAGCTGAAGATGGCCGGGATCACCACGTGGTCGCCGGGCTTGACGCTGGATACACCGCGTCCGACCTTCTCCACCACGCCGGCGCCTTCGTGGCCGGCCACCACCGGGTACTGGGTGGGCACCTCGCCCTTCATCAGCAGCAGGTCACTGTGGCAGATCCCCGTCGCCACCAGCCTGACCATCACCTCCTGGTCCTGCGGGTCGTCCAGGGTGACCTCTTCGATGCGGAGCGGCTCGTTGGCCCCGTAGAGCACTGCGGCCTTCATCTTCATGGCATACCCCCCAACTGCCGCCGGCCAGTCCGGCGGTGATGACGGCGAAGACGCTTCCGGGGACTCCCCGGGCCCGTCTGGCCGGGCCGCACTATGATCGCTGAAAGTCCGGCACTGTGTCAATAGGAGACCTGGTGCACAGGAGCCATAGTGCAATCGGTGGAAGATCGCGCTAGAATGGGCCGGCAGGATACCGGAATCCGGAGGTTAGGCCGATGTTCAAGAAGAAGAGAATCGCGATCCTCACCGGGGGTGGGGACTGCCCCGGCATCAACGCCGTCATCCGCGCCGTGGCCAAGAAGGCCATGCTGGAGCACGGCGCGGAGGTCGTCGGTATCGAGGATGGCTATGACGGGCTGGTCAAGGGCAGGTGGCGCAAGCTGGAGTACAACGACGTATCCGGCATACTCACGCTGGGCGGCACCATCCTGGGCACCTCCAACGCCGCCAATCCCTACCGCTACCCGGTGAAGAAGGGGCGCCGGATGGAGTTCCAGGACCTGTCCCGGACGGCCATCGCCAACGTAGAGAGGCTGGACGTGGACTGCCTGGTCTGCATCGGCGGGGATGGGACCATGCATATCAGCAGCGATCTCTTCCAGGACGGGGTGCCGGTCGTGGGCATACCCAAGACCATAGACAACGACCTCCTGGGCACCGATACCACCTTCGGCTTCGATTCTGCCGTCACCATTGCCACGGAGGGCATCGACCGGCTGCACAGCACGGCCCAGTCCCATCACCGGGTGATGATCGTGGAGGTCATGGGGCGCAACGCCGGCTGGATCGCCCTGCACTCGGGGGTGGCGGGAGGGGGAGACATCATCCTGATCCCGGAGATCCCCTACGACGGCGATATCGTCGCCGCCAAGGTGAAGGACCGAAACCGCCATGGCAAGCGCTTCAGCATCGTGGTGGTGGCGGAAGGGGCCCGGCCGAAGGGCGGGGACGTGGTGGTGAGGAGGATCGTGAAGGACAGCACTGACCCCATCCGGCTGGGCGGGATCGGGTTCGTGGTCGGGGCGCAGATTGAACGGATCTCCGGGATCGAGACCAGGACCGTGGTCATGGGGCACCTGCAGAGGGGCGGGCCGCCGACGCCCTGCGACCGGGTGCTGGCCACCAAGCTCGGTACGAGGGCGGTGGAGCTGATTGAGAAGGGGGATTTCGGTTACATGGTGGCGGTGAAAGGCAACGGCCTGTCCAAGTCCCGCCTGGAGGACGTAGCCCGGGGCCAGAGGACTGTGCGCCCCAGCGACCCGCTGATTGCCGCGGCGCGGTCGGTGGGCACATCGTTTGGGGATCAGCGGTGATGCCGGAATACGAACGCCCTGAGCCCGCCGGCAAGAGCAGCGAAGCCTGCCAGGTAGTGCCGTTCCACAAGGTGCGCCTGCGCATCATCGACTTCCTGGCCCTCATGCACGAGAAGCATCTCATCCACAGCCTGGCCGAGCTGGACGTCACCGTCCCCCGGGAGCACATCCGGCAGCACAAGGCCCGGACCGGCGAAGGCCTGTCCTTCACCGCCTTCTTCATCACCTGCCTGGCCCGGGCAGTGAGTGAGGACCGGAACATGCATGCCTACCGGCAGGGAAACCGGCTGGTGCTCTTTGAGGACGTCGATGTCACCACCGTGGTGGAGCACCAGGTGGATGAGGTCAAGATCGCCACGCCCTACATCGTGCGGGCGGCCAACAGAAAGACCCTCCGGGAGGTCCACCTCGAGATCAGGGCCTCCCAGCAGCAGAAGACCACCCAGTTCAAGAAGATGCCCTGGTACGAGAGCTGGTTCTTCTCGCTGCCCTCTCCCCTGCGGCGGTCCCTGTTCCGGGCCGTGGGCGGGTCACCCCGCTGGCGCAAGAAGATGCAGGGCACCGTCGCGGTGACAGCCGCCGGCATGTTCGGCCGGGGCTCCGCCTGGGGCATCCCCATGACGGTGTACACGCTCTGCATCACCCTGGGCGGCATCGCCCTGAAGCCCGGCATTGTCGATGGAAGAATCGAGCCCCGGGAGTACCTCTGCCTGACCGTCAGCGCGGACCACGACGTCGTGGACGGGGCGCCCCTGGCCCGGTTCATGGCCCGTCTCATGGAGCTGGTGGAGAGCGGCTACGGCCTGGCAGAGGCCGCGGCCTAGGCTGCCATCTCCCGGACTCACCGCCCAAGGAGGTCTGCCTCATCCTGGGCGATCCCTTTGCTGCCCTCATCGCCGACCAGAACCCGAAGTTCCACAGGGGTACCCAGGAGGAGGCAGTGAGCATCATCGAAGCAGCCCACCGGCGCGGCGATGTCCAGTGCGCCTACTTCTAGAAGGACTCCGGGAGCCGGCCAATGGAGATCCGCGGCTGCTGCGCCTGCTGCTGCATGGCCATGAGGGTGTGGAACATGTTCGGCGGCACCATCCCCATCCTGGCCCCGTCGGGACACGTGGCCCGGGTCAGCGAGACCTGTGATGTGTGCGGCGACTGCGCGGGCCGGAGCTGCCCGTTCGCGGCCATCAGCCTCGACGAGCAAGAGAAGAGGGCTCTGGCGGATGCGGCCAAGTGCATGGGGTGCGGAGTCTGCTAGGACAGGGGCCCCATTCATGCCATCAGCCTGCGGCCGGAGCCGGGCAAGGGCGAGCCGCTGGACGTCGATGCTTTGCAGCGTCGGACTTCGGGCTGAGCCCGGGGGTGCATCACGGTGGCTGCTACAGGTGGATCAGCCGCCTGCGGACGAGGTAGGCGATCACCCCGGTGCCGAGCGCAACGGTGATGCCGGCATACACTCCCGGGAAGGCCGGGGCGGCCTTCGGCTCGATGGGACGAGGCCAGCCTGGGCCGCCCTGATCGAAGATGGTCCCATTCGCGTCCAGATCATCATCGCCGACGCCTCCATCGGTCAGTGTGATGGTGATGACGTTGTCTCCGTCGTTGTCTCCAAATGCTACTTGGTACCAGTGGGGGGCGTTATCCGACTGCGTGGGGCCGTATTTCCAGTACTGGGCGGTCATCGGGACGGCCGACGGCAGGGTCATGGTCAGGGTTACGCTGTCGCCGTTGGCAAGGCCAGTGACTTCAAACTCGAAGAGACCGTGGCCGAAGACGAGATCCGGCTTGCCTTCAGAAGAGACAGAGCTCTCGGCCACCGCAGTCAGGTTGTCCAAGGCTCCTGCGGAGGTGCAGATCACGACTGATCCCGAGGCGGCCGTGACTGAATTACAGGAACCTCGGATCGTGATGTAGGCTGTCTTCGTCTCGCTGGCGGTGTTCGTGGCGGAGTCAGTGATGGTCAGCGTCACGGTCTTCTGGCCAGGGCTGCTGTAGCTGTGCGAGGGGTTCGCCGCCGTGCTGTTCTCTCCGTCTCCGAAGTCCCACGCGTAGGATAGAGGCGCCACGCCGCCGCTCGAGGCGTCGGTGAAGGCGATGCTCTCTCCGGCGAGCACGTCCGTGCGATCGGCGGAGAAGTCAGCTTCCGGGGCAGGCGAGACAATGATGTAGTCTGTGTCCGTCCTGGTTGCGGTATTGGAGGCGGAATCAGTGACCTGGAACACCACCGTGTAGGCACCGGAACCGGCGTAGGCGTGGGTCGGGTTCTGGTCAGTACTATCCCAGGAGCCGTTGTCCTCAAAATCCCACTTGTAGGTCAGTGAGTCCACTCCGCCACTGGAGCTGTCGGTGAAGTGCACGGCCTGGCCGGCGATCACTTCTGTCCTGTCGGCGCTGAAACCGGCGGCCGGAGGATCGAACACTCTGATGTCGTGAGTTGTGCTGTCCGTTCCGGCGGCGGAGTCGGTGACGGTCAGAGTCACGGTCTTCACGCCAGTGGTGCCGTAGCTGTGCGAAGGGTTCAGCGCCGTGCTGTTCTCTCCGTCCCCGAAGTCCCAGTAGTAGGTGAACGGAGGCTCTCCACCTCCGCAATTGCTGGTGAATTGCACGGCCTGTCCGACGATCACGGCCGTCCAGTTCGCACTGAAGCCGGCTTCCAGAGGTGCCGCGACCACGGTGAAGCAGTCTGGCAGTGAGGCCGACCCCTCTGGTGTGGTTACCGAGACACTCCTGGTCCCGGTGGAGGCGGCGGTGTCGATGGTGATATCGGCACTGATGCTGGTGCTGCTGCTCACCGTGAAGCTGTCCACAGTCACGCCTGAACCGAAGCTGACGGACAGAGCACCGGTGAAGTACGTGCCGGTGATGGAGACCCCGGTGATGGAGTGGCCCCGCTCACCCGACTCGGGACTCACTCCGGTTACTGTCGGCTGCGCCGGCAGGGCGCCGCTGCTCCTGATCCTCTGGGCATAAATGTCCCAGTTGCCATTCCGGTAGTCCTGCCAGGTGATGATGGCACCCTCATCGCCGTCAGTGGACAGAGAAGGATACTGTTGCGTGCCTGTTGCGGTGGAGATGGCGACACCGCCGGCAGTCCACGCGCCAGTGCCCCATGAGGTTACCCTCTGAGCATAGATGCCGGTGGAACGGCTGTCCTGCCAGGTGATGACGGCCCCTGCGGAGCCATCACTGACAAGGCTGGGGTACTGCT
>CALMBS010000379.1 GCA_937860285.1 uncultured Chloroflexota bacterium | reverse complement strand
GCCAGGAGTATCTGGAGAAAGGCGGCATAGTCCAGCTGGTCCCGCCGGGCCAGGGCCAGCCTTTCCGGCATGGTGTCCAGCATGCGGCCCAGCTTCAGGCGTTTGAGCAGCGGCTTGAGTTCAGCGGTGGTGGTCACAGTGTTCCTCCTCTTGTTTCGTTCAGGGCAGTCTCTTGGGGCCGGGCGCCTGGCTCCGGATGCGCCTCATGCAGGGCGAAGGCGCCGCCGGGAAGGGCGAAACGTCCGGGCAGCACGGCTGTGGTTGAAGCTGACGCCGTAGCCAGCGCCTCCTGCTCCAGGGCTTCCACCAGGATGCGCTCGAGGCGCCGCACATCTATAAGGTCTACCGACAGGGCCTTCTGGCAGGCGCTGTTGAGCCGTAGAGGGTTGTACTTCTCCCCCAGGCGCAGCAGCTTGAAGGCCTGGCGCATCTTGTACCACGGCAGCGGGCCGCCCAGGAGCTTGTCGGCAAACTCGCCCACCGATGGCCCCAAGTCCGCGCTCAGCTTCCGCAGGCGGTCCGGCGAGCGCAGGGTGTACAGGCTCAGCTCCCTGGGGTAATCATCGGGGTCGGTGGACCGCCCGCCGCGGGGCTGGCGGGGGTGGACCTTCACCAGCTTCCCATTGCGGTACAGCTGCACCAGCTTCCGGTCGCCTCTGACCTCCAGCTTCGTCCCCGGCGGACAGGTGATGTCCGGCGCCGAGTATATGGCGTACCGGTAGTAGACATGGTGGTCCTGATGCACCACGACGTCCCGCCACTCCGGGACGTCGTAGGGCTCACCGTCAAAGGGCAGGAGCCGAGACTGTTCCTCATCCTGGAAGACCACCAGCGGCAGGCGCCGCGTTGTGCCGTGCACCCTCATGCCGGCCGTCTCCAGGCACCAGCGCCGAGCCTGGTCCCGCATGTCCTCCAGTCCAATAAACTGGCCCCCCTTGTAGAAGCGCCCTCTGGCGTAGGGGACTCCACTTTCGACTTTGGGCTTGTCCCTGCCATGCCCCGGCCGGGCCGGGTCGGCGATGAAGCCCCGATGCCCGGCATACTCCAGAAAGCCGCGGGTCAGCCGCGGGTTCAAAGCGTCAGGTCCGACCACCGCCGCCGGGAAATTGTCCAGGACCAGGTACCGGGGAAGACCGCCGAAGAAGGCCCAGGTCTTCTCCAGCCCTTCGATCACATCGGGCAACTGCTGACGGAATACTACCCAGAGGAAGCTGTGGCGGGAATAGCCCATCACGGTGAGCATACCCCAGGCCAGGCGCTTTCGGCCGGTTTCGGGGTCCCATATCAGCCCCAGGCGGCCGAAATCCACCTCCGCCATCTGCCCGGCCTCGGTATCCTCCATGCGTACCGTAGCCCGTCTCTTGCCGAACCAGCCCTTTCGGGCAACGTACCGCCCCAGGCTCCTGTAGGGCACCAGGCATTGGCGCTGGGCCAGCAGTTCCTGGACACGGGTAAGCTCAGCCTTGTCTTCTTTGAGCCAGTGGTGTATCTGATCAGCCCAGGGCTCCAGCAGTCTGTCCGTGGGCACTGCCGCATCCCGTGGACCAGCCCGGCCGAGCTGGACCAGGGTGATGATCTGGGCCTCGTCCGGAGGCGGCCCCTCCCGGGCCAGGCCGCAGCTCTGCGCCGCCAGAAGGTATTTCCGAACCGTGTTGCGGGCAATACCTGTCGACCGCACTATCCCCCGTATCCTGCGGCCGGCCTGCCATTGCCTGATGACTTCGATAATCTCCACTCGGGTGACCTCCGTATACGCCATCGCCGCTCCTCCTCATGGATTCCGCGACAATGGTATTCAGTTTCCCGGGTGGGTCAAAGATCGTGACTAAGGTGGGTCAAAGTTCGTGACTAAACGGCCGGAAGGTGGGTCAATGTTCGTGACCATTAACA
>CALMBS010000378.1 GCA_937860285.1 uncultured Chloroflexota bacterium | reverse complement strand
GATGAAATGTGCCGGGTGGCGGGCCAGGGTCTCTACCAGGGGCTTCACTACCGGGACCTGAAGAAGCTGGGGTTCTCATTCAGCCTCAGCCACCTGCCCCGGACGGTGGAGATGATTGAGTCCGTGACGCACTCCCCCATCCAGAGCGGCTCGATCCCCTGCTGAACGGGGGGGGGAGCCCCGGCCCCCCCACTGTCCACTCCATCCCATACGCCAGGAGGTCCGCGTGCCGCAAGGCCCGCGTGTCGCAATTGCCCCGCCCTGTGGCCCGTGCTACAATAACTTGCGGCTCCGCCCGGGCGGCTCCACTGACGACGACACATGCAGAAAAGGTGTAAAGGCAACCGCGATTTTCTTCCCCGAGACATGGAGTGCTTCCGGCACGTCGAGGAGGCCTTTCGTTCCTCCTGCCTGGCCTGGGGCTACGGGGAAATACGGACGCCCACCCTCGAGTACCTGCACCTCTTCACCTCCACGGGCACTCTCACCCCCCACCGCTTGGGCCGGGTCTACTCGTTCCTGGACTGGGACGGCTGGAGCGGAGAGAGGGTGGTGCTCCGGCCCGACGGCACCATCCCGACGGTGCGGCTCTACATCGACAGCCTGGCCCAGGACTCCCCCGCGAAGCTCTTCTATGTCGAGAACGTCTTCAGCTTCGAGGAAACGGGAGCGGAGTCCCGGGAGCGCTGGCAGTGCGGGGCCGAGATGCTGGGCAGCACCAGCCCGTCGGCGGACGTGGAGCTCATCATGCTGGCCCAGGAGGTCCTGCGCCGCCTGGGCATCGCTGGAACCACCCTCTACCTGTCCCATGCCGGGCTCATCAGGTCACTGCTTCGCGAGCTGGGGGGCGATCAGGCCGAGCAGAACCGTCTCTTTGACCGGATCATGGATGGGAACGCGGCCGCCATGATTGAAGCCGTGGCCGCCCGGAGCCCGCGGCTCAAGGATTCCCTGTCCCTTCTCTTCGAGATGAGCGGCAGCTCCCCGGGGTTCATCCAGAACGTGAGGGCGACCCTGGTCAGGGACTTCCCCCGGCTGGAGGCCGGGATGGACGATTTCCTGGCCATTGCCCGGCTTCTGACCGATATGGGCTGCATCTACCAGGTGGATATGGCCATGGGCAAGGGCTTCGAGTACTACACCGGGGCCATCTTCCGCTTCCAGCAGGAAGACCGCCGGCTGGGCGGGGGCGGCCGCTATGATGACCTCATCCCTCTCATGGGAGGCGGGGACATCGCCGCCTGCGGCTTTGCGCTGGACCTGGACCAGCTGGCCGCCATCGCCAGCACGCCGGACAACGGGAGGTCCACCATCCTCGTCCGCGCCGACGGCGGCGGCGCCATCGACAAGGTCATATTCGAGACAGCCAACCAGCTGAGGCAGGCCGGCTACCGGGCCGACCTTGACCAGGGCTGCCAGGGAGCCACCGGACACCGCTGGGTCCTCTCGATCCGGGGCGAGAAGGGCAGGCCCGGCTTCGTGCTCACCAACCAGTCGAGCGGAAAGACCACCGAGCTCGATTCCATATCCGAGATTCTGGGCATACTGCAGGTAGCCAATGCAACTAAGACTGGCCCTACCTAAGGGGCAACTCCTCGCGGAGACCAGCGCCCTCCTGCATCGCTCCGGACTGGAAGTGGCGGGCTATGACGAGCAGTCCCGCTCCTACCGGCCGGAGTGCCGGAACCTGCCCGGGACCTCCCTGAAGGTGTTCAACGAGAGGGACATCCCCATCCAGGTGGCGGTGGGCAACTACGAGCTGGGGATCTGCGGCCTGGACTGGGTGGCCGAGCTGCTGGCGAAGTACCCCTCCAGCGCCCTGGTCAAGGTACAGGACCTGGGGTACGGCTGGAGACACCTCTGCATGGCCGCCAGCCGGTCTTCGGCCTGGCGCGACAGCCGGTGCGACGGCGAGGCCGCGGGGCTCACGTCCCTGGACGGGCTGGGCCGCCAGCCCGGCACCATCCGCATCGCTACCGAGTATCCCCACCTGGCCGAGGCCTTTGCCCTGCGGCGCCGGTTCCGCAGATTCGCCATATTCCCCCTCTGGGGCGGCGCCGAGGCCTACCCGCCGGAGAGCGCGGACCTGGCCCTCATCGCCCGGCCGCCGGGTTCCCCGCTGAACCACGGCCTGGCCTCTCTGTGCGACGTCCTCCACTCCGGCGCCTGCCTGGTGGCGCACCGTCCCAGCTGGGAATCAAGGGACCTCAGTCCCCTGCTGGACCGGCTGGCCGCGGCGGCCGGCGAGCCGCCGCCTCCGGCCACCGCCGCGTCCCCCGATGCCCGCCTCCCGGAGGACCGCGAGGCGCCCGGGGACCCCGAGTGTGTGTGGCTGGCGCTTCCCGACGGACACCAGCAGAAACCGGCCCTGGAGTTCCTGGCCCGGGCCGGCATCAGCGTGGCGGACGATCCCCGGGACCCGCGGCGTCCGCGGGTCAACCTGGACGGCATCAGAGTCAAGGTCATCAGGCCCCAGGACATGCCTCTCCAGGTGGCCAACGGCAACTTCGACCTCGCCCTCACCGGGGAGGACTGGCTGGCCGATCACCTGTACCAGTTTCCCGGGAGCCCGGTAAGGAAGCTCCTGGCCCTCCCGTTCGGCCGGGTCAGGATCGTGGCGGTGGTCGGCAAGAGCACGCCGTTCAAGTCCCCGCGCGACCTGGAGGCGCCGCTCCGCCGCAGGGACATCGGCGCCCTCCGCATCGCATCGGAATACATCAACATCGCCGACAGGTATGCGAGGGATAACCACCTCAGCCCCTGTCACCTCATCCCCACCTGGGGAGCCACCGAGGCCTTCCTGCCCGAGGACGCCGACCTGCTCATCGAGAACACCCAGACCGGCCGGACCCTGGCCCAGCACGGCCTGCGCATCATCGATACCCTCTTCGAGTCCTCGGCCTGCCTCATCGGCAGGACTACTGCCGACCTCATCGGCAGGACTACTGCCGACCTCATCGGCAGGACACCGGCCGGCCCCAGGCAGGAGAGGATCTCCGGCATCGTGCAGCGACTGGAACGAACGTTGAAAGATAGCCATTAGGAAGGAGGAGCACATGGATTTCAAGACCATCATCCTGAAGAAAGAGGAGAGGATCGCCACCATCACCCTCAACCGCCCCGAAGTCCTCAACGGCGTGAGCGAAGAGATGGGGATGGAGCTGGCGGCCGCGGTGGACGACCTGGCCGACGACACTGAGACCAGGGCGGTCCTCATCACCGGCGCCGGGCGGGCCTTCTGTGCCGGCGGCGACCTGGACTTCAGCAAGTTCAAGGACAAGGAAGAGCTGACCCAGCAGGACATCGCCTTCTGGCCCAGGACCACCGGCGAGGTGAGAAAGGGCATACTGCCTCCCAGGGTGCAGAAGAAGGTCATGCTGGGGCTGCAGAACCTCCCCATACCCACCATCGCGGTGATCAACGGCGTGGCCGCCGGATTCGGCTTCGACCTGGCCCTGTCCTGCGACGTCCGGCTGGGATGCCCCAAGTCGACCTTCGTCATCGGCTACACCGGCGCCGGCGTCGCCCCCGACAGCGGCGGGACCTGGTTCATGCCGCGCATCATGGGCATCGCCAAAACGCTGGAGTTCATCTACACCGGCGAGCCGTGCCTGGCCGATGAGGCCCACCGGATCGGCCTCCTCAATCGCATCATACCCCTGGAGCAGCTCCAGGAGGAGTCGCTGAAGATGGCCCGCAAGATTGTCAACGGGGCGCCGATCGCTTTCAGGCTGTCCAAGTTCCAGGTCTACAAGGGCCTGCAGATGGACCTGGAGACGGCCCTGGGGGTAGCCATGGCCTGCGTGACCATCGCCACCGATTCCCAGGACCACCGGGAGGCCCTGAAGTCCTTCGCCCACAAGCGGGCGCCCAAGTTCCAGGACAAGT
>CALMBS010000377.1 GCA_937860285.1 uncultured Chloroflexota bacterium | reverse complement strand
GCTGGAATGCCCGGGCGCCGCCGGCTCGATGAAATACGGCTCGATCACCCGGTCCACTGCCTCCCCGGCCCCCTGGGACCGGTAGCGTATCTTGAGCCTCCGCCCAGACACCCACGCCTCGGCCAGCTTCGCCAGGGTGCGCAGGTAGCGGTCATCCCGGGGCAGCTTCTGCATCCAGTCCAGGGTCCTCTGTATCTGCTGGCGCAGCGGCGGCGGCACCGCCGAGCCCAGCTTGGTGAACGTCGAGTCGACCTGCGGGTCGTAGCGGTGGGAGTAGCCCAGCATCAGCCTGGCCGAGAGGAAGATGGTCAATGCCTCGGGAACGGTCAGCCGGATTGGCGGCAGGTAGTATCCCTCGCTGATGCCGTACTTCGTGCCCCGTTTCTCCACGGGCACCTGCAGGTCCACGGTCAGCGCGTCAAGGTCGCGGTAGATGGTCTTGACGTTGACCCCGAACCTCTCCGCCAGGGCCTTCGTGGTGAAATGGAAGGGGTTGTTCTGGATGAGTATCCAGATGCGGTTGACCCGCTCTATCTTCCTCAGCCCGTCTTCATCCATGCGCCGCCTCCTGGACCAGGATACGGGGCATTGTAGCTCCGCTGTCCAAGAATGTCACTATTTGTTCGGAGCTTGCCCCGAAATTTTGACACCACGCTGTCAAAGCCGCGTGCTATTCTGAGTGCGGTATCAGAGAAGCAGTCGATGCATCCAGGAGGAGGGGCAAGAGCCATGGAACAGAAGACGACAGTTGAAGTCGAGTGCCCGCGCTGCGGGGGATCCGGCAGGGCCAGGGCCAGGCAGTACATCAATGCCCAGGCCGATCCCAGGGGCCGCAAGGACCTGCTGGCCGGCAAGCTCAACCTCTTTCGCTGCCGCAAGTGCGGCTTCACCGACAACCTGCCCGGGGACGTCCTCTATGACGATCACGAGAAGGGCTTTTGCGCGCAGTACGCGCCGCGTTGGCGGACCGAGGAGGAGGCCTTCCTCGACGCGCTCGATGACCGCGGGCAACCCGACTTCCGCGGTCCCGGCGCCGGCCAGGACGCCCCGGCCTACCTGCGCGATGTCCACCTGGTCCTCTCCATGGGTGAACTGGCCGCCTACGTGGCCTTCCGGGAGAGGCTGTGGCAACGGAGG